>JBOHCZ010000316.1:0-26744 GCA_050699195.1 Streptomycetales bacterium | reverse complement strand
AGTCGGGGAGGACGACGTCGCCCGCGATCACATTCCAATCAGCAACGGATGGCCTCATGGGCCGTTCGCGCCGGTGTCGTACTCGTCGTGGCGGCGCCACCACACATAGGGCGGCGATTGCGGGTAGCTGGCAGGCGAGTCCTCCCAGTCCTCCTGCCGGCCCAGTGGTGTCAGGTCGAGGTAGCTCCAGTTGCTGCCGAGCGCTTCGACGCCGCGCCCGGACGTGTAGTACGTGCGGTGGACGCCGTCGCCGTCGCGGAGGAAGACGCTGAGGCCGAACGACTCGCCTTCGTCGGTCGTGACACCGAAGTCGGCGTTGAAGTCGCTGCCGAACGAGGAGAACCACGGCACGGTCCAGCCCATGCGCTCCCTGAACGGTTCGATCTTCGCCAGTGGTGCGCGGGACACCAGGACAAAGGAGGTGTCGCGGGCGTGCAGATGGGCGAGGTGGCCGATGTTGTCGACCAGCATCGAACAGCCGCCGCAGCCCTCGTCCCAGCTCGGGTCGAACATGAAGTGGTAGAGGATGAGCTGGCGGCGCCCGTCGAACAGATCGAGCAGACTCGCCTTGCCGTCCGGGCCCTCGAAGACGTAGGCCTTGTCGATCTGGACCATCGGCAGCCTACGGCGCTCCGCGGCCAGCGCGTCGAGCGCGTCGGGTGGCTGCCTTTTCCTTGATGAGCAGGTTTTCGCGAGCGGCGTGCCAATCAGCTGGTGACACGCTTTGCGGGAGATCCATGACATGCCCCCCTGAAGACGATTGCCACCAACTTGTTATAAGCAACTGTGCTCTACCAAGTCAAGCGCTGGTCCGAGGGCTGCTGTGGCCGGCCGGCCGCAGTCCTTCGATCACCAGATCGAGGTGCCGATGGGCGAGGCGGTCATTGAGCTCCGGAGGTACGGGCCCGGGCAGCGGGCGCGCCAGACGGACGAGCATCAACCCGATGTCACCGAACGTCACGTCCTCGCGGATGGTGGCCTCCGCGTGCGCGGCGTCGATGATCTGCTGCACCGTCCCCGATGCGGCGTCGCGAGCCGGGAGCAGCTCCTCGTCCTCCAGGTCGACCTTGTCGAGTACGAGAGGGAGGACGGCTGCGATGCGAAGGTCGAGGACCGTGTGCATGTACCTGGCGAGCGCGTCGAAGGCGTCGCGCTCCTCCGCGCGGGCGCATTCGGCTGCCTGCCTGGTTCGTGTCAGCGCGTCGAGAACCACCTCGCGCATCAGCGTCTGCCGGTTGGTGAACCGCCGGTAGAGCGTTCCGATGCCGACTCCGGCTCGCCGTGCGATCTCCTCCAGCGGCGCGCCGGACCCCCGCTCCACGAAGACGTCACGGGCGGCGGCCAGGATCTGGTCACGGTTGCGGGCTGCGTCCGCCCGCAGCGGACGGACGCCACCGGGCTGTCGTGGCTGCTCCATCAGGCACCGGCCCTTCCCGTCGCTCGCTGTGTTGCCTCACCGCGGTAGAGCAATACACTATACGGAGGGATATCCTCCGGATAACTCGAGGAGAAGGAGTTCCGATGACCGTGCAGCTGAACCACACCATCGTGCGCGTCCGTGACAAGCACGAATCAGCGACGTTCCTGGCCGAGATGCTCGGCCTTCCCGACCCGATCCCCTACGGGCCGTTCCTGGTCGTGCAAGCCGACAACGACGTATCCCTCGACTTCGCCGACGACCACGGTCCGGCCAATCCGCAGCACTATGCGTTCCTGGTCAGCGAATCCGACTTCGACGAGATCTTCGGGCGGATCCGCGAGCGTGGACTGCCCTACTGGGCGGATCCGGGGCGGCGACGGCCGGGCGAGTTCAACACCAACGACGGAGGCCGGGGAGTTTACTGGGAAGAGCCGAGCGGCCACTTCCTCGAGATCATCACACGCCCGTACGGCAGCGGAAGCTGACGACTCATCGCTGGTTTGACGTTCGCTACCTGAGCGCTGATGACGGCAAGCCCTCAATCCAGCCTAGCTCTGTGCTGTGCCGGTACGGACGCTCTGGCCTTCACCGATGCCAGCAACGCGAGCAGAACTTCTTTGCTGGAGCTGCGGCTGCGTACGTCGCACATGATGACGGGAACCGAGGGCAGCAGGTCCAGGGCCTCCCGTACACCCTCGGGCTCGCACTCGGCGCAACCGTCCCCGGAGTGAAAACAGTTCACGCCCACCGTGAAGGGGATGCCCCGGGCCTCGAAGAAGTCCACGGCCGCGAAGCTGTCCTTGAGGCGGCGGGTATCGGCGAGCACCACGGCTCCCATGGCACCGTGAGCGAGCTCGTCCCACATGAACCAGAAGCGGGTCTGGCCGGGCGTGCCGAACAGGTAGAGCACCAGCTGGGAGTTGATGGTGATGCGGCCGAAGTCCATGGCGACCGTGGTCTCCATCTTCTCGTCGACCTCTGCCAAGTCGTCGACCCCGAGACTGGCCGCGGTCATCAACTCCTCGGTTCGCAGAGGCTCGATCTCGCTCACCGACCCCACCATCGTGGTCTTGCCCACGGCGAAGCCGCCGGCCACGAGGATCTTCACCGCCGTCGGAACGACACGGTCTTTCCTCAGGTCAGAGCTTGCGGAGGCCATACTCTACCGCCTCGATTATCTCAACATCCAGGGAGTCGACTACGGCGATCGGGGCCCGGGTCGCGATCGCCGACATGTCGAGCAGGTCTTCGAGCAGAATCTTCACCACGCTGATCGGCAGATTCAACTTTGCCGCGATCTCAGCGACCGACAGCGCGCGATGCCGGCACAAGTCGCAGATCGCGGCCGCCTCGGGCTCCATGTGCCTGGTATCGGCAATGCAGTCCTCGGTCGTCACATGGGTAATGAGGTTGAACGTGTCTTGTACCGGACGGGTGCGTCCACGAGTAATGATGTAAGGCCGGACCAGGTGTCCCGCCCCCTCGTCGAACCACGATTCGTCCGTCCCGTCGTCACGCATTCTCACCATCGTGTGGGGTATCCGTGCGGGAGGCGGCGCCCAGGTGATCACCCACCTTCTGGACGAGGGTGTGCGCCTGATACGCCATCATCCCGGCGTCGACCGTGTTCGACGCGAGCACCGCCACCCGCGCGCCATCACCGGCCTCGGCGACGAGCACATAGCGCTTTTCCGACTGGACGACCGTCTGCTGCACCCGGCCGCCGTTGAAGCGCCGCTGGACGCCCATGGCCAGACCGTGCAGCCCGGAGGCCATCGCGGCCAGCTGCTCGGCGTCGTCCTGCTTCACATCACGCGAGCAGGCGATCGCCAGACCGTCCCGCGAGAGCAGGACCGCGAGCAGCATCTCGGGGACCGCGTCCACCATCTTGTCCAGGAGCCACTGCACGGTGTCATCGGCCTGGATCTTCGTCTGCATCACTATCGTCCTTCGTCTTCGGCAACAGACCGGGGACACCCTGCCCAGGCGTCCCGGCTAGGAGGTTCTGGTCGTCCGCCGGGGCGGCCGCTTGCGCTCGCCTGGTCCCCAGCTGGATCGCGGCGGTAACGGTACTGATCTGCTCGGGCGAGGGTTCGTCGGTGTCCTTGCCGGGCCGCGGGGATGTGGCCGGCTCCTGCAGTTGGCGTGGGAGGTTCGTCCCCCTCACCCGTTTGGGAAAGCCACGACCAGTCACCGGGGTCTGTGGCGACACGTGGCCTGACACGGCTCCCTCCGCGAGCTCGGTGTGCCCGTCTCCGGCGTCCGGGGAGGACGGTTCGGGCTCGCCCGCGGCTGACTCGGCCGCAGCGGGGACCGTCGACGACGGAGGGTCAGGTACGGCCCGTGGCCCGTCTGTACTCACTGACCCTCCCCGGGCCGGAGCGGGCTCTTGACGGGCAGCGCCTGCTCCGCCCGCCGACGTGACCACTCGGGCCCCCGCGGGCAGTCCAGGGATGCCGAGCACAGACCTGGCCTTCTTCAGGAGAGTCTTGGGCAGCAGCACGATGGCGCAGGTCCCGCCGTACCGGCTCCTGCACAGGGAGACCTCGATGCCGTGCCGTTGCGCCAGCCGCGCGACCACGAACAGTCCCAGGCGGGCGTCCTCACCCCGCAGGAGCATCTCGGGCGCGGGAGGGTCGGCCAGCTGCTGGTTGTGGTTCTGGTAATCGCTGGGCTTCATCCCCAGGCCGCGGTCCTCGACCTCGATCACCAGGCCGTTGGGCACCTCCTCCGCCCTGACCTCCACCTTCGTGTGTGGAGGGGAGAAGGAGGTGCCGTTCTCGACAAGTTCGGCGACGAGGTGAATGACGTCGGTGCTGGCCGGGCCCTCCAGTGACACCCTCGGCAGATGCGTCCCCACCGTGACCCGGACGTAGTCCTCTGTCTCCGACACCGCGCTGCGGAGCACCTCAACGAGCGGGGTCGCCCCGTCTCCCCCGCGAGGCACCAGGGATCCGCCGAGCAGCAACAGGTTCTCCGCGTGGCGCCGTACCCGGGTGGCCGTGTGGTCCACAGCGAAGAGCTTCTCCAGCAGCTCGGCATCCTCGTACGTACGCTCCATGGCGTCGAGCATGGAGATCTCCCGGTGGACCAGGATCTGGGTACGGCGGGCGAGGTTCACGAGGATCTTCGTGTTGGCCTCGCGCCCCTGGGCCTGCTGCACGACAGTGCTTTCCGCGGTCCGCTCCAGAGCAGCGACAGCGGCGGCGACGCGGGCGAACTCGTCGGTGCCGTAGTCCGCCTCCTGCGTCTCGCCGGCCAGGTCTACTTCTTCCCCGCGCTCCAGCTGGGCGGCGATCTCGGGCAACCTGGTGTCGGCCTGCCGGATCGAGTCGTGCAGCCGGGACAGCCGGCGAAGCAGTGACCCCCAGAAGCGAACGACCAGCACCCCTGACAGTGCCAGCGCGAGCAGTGCCACGGCGCTTCCCAGGAACGCACGCAGGAGGAGTCCGTTCGCCAGGGCGGTGCTGTCGTCGAGCGCGGCGTCGAAACTTCGCCGGCCCAGCTCCCGCAGGTCGGCGCCCGTACGGTCTACTGCGGCCCGCCACTCGTCGGTTCGGGCGGGCAGCGCCGAGCCACCGGTGACCACGGAGTCCTCGATCGACACCATCTCAGCCCACTGCGGGCTCGCGGTGATGCGATCGTAGACGCGCGCATCACGGCCGGGCAGGTTCCCGGGGAGCGCTACACCGCCCACGAGGCGCTGCGCGGCGACATACCCGGCGAACTCCCTGCGGGTGGCTGGGCTCATCCGCTCCGAGGCCACCGCCGCGGACAGCAGGGCGTCCTCGCGCGAGATCATCTCCGTCGTCTGGGCCAGCGACGCCACGGCAGCGGTCCCTTCGGCGATGCGCCCGCCGGCGGTTCGGGACAGCGCCTGGTGCAGACGGCTCCCCCGGATGAAGATCTCGGTGTAGTACCGGGACGCGGCGTCCCGCGAGATGGTCTGGCTGTCGACGGCGGCGCGCTGCTGGGACAGCGACTCCAGCGCGCCCTGGAGTGTGTGGGCCTGGCCGATCACCTGCGCGCCTGCGCTGTCCAGCGCCGCGTCGGCCTGGCGACCGTACTCCAGGACCGCCGCATCGGTCTGCCGCCGGCGACTCTCCAGTGCGGTACGGGAGGACGCCGGAGCCGCCTGCCACACGGCGGTGAGGCGGCGCTCCTCCTGCAGGTTGACGAGGACCTCCTGAGCGGACACGCCCACGGATCTGGCCAGCCGCGTGTCGGCACGCAACTGGAGTCCTTGACCGACTAATGCGGTCGCCGCGTACCCGCCGAGCCCGGCAAGGGCGAGGCCGGGCACGAGGGCGAGCAGGGTGAGCGAGGTGCGCAGGGAGGGGCGACGCCCGAACCGGTGTGTAGTGCGCTGGCGTATGCCCAACATGTGATTCCTTGTGCGGAGGAATGACGGAGCGCGTACGGGACGGCCGAACTGGCCTGTCACCAGCCGGCACGGCCCCACAGCGAGACACAGCGTCACGATCAGACTACGGCATGGAACCGTATCAGCCCCATCGGCCACTCGAGAAACGCCAACAGCATGTCAGGGAAAGGGCTTGGCCAGGACAGCACCGTCCTCGAGCCCACCGAAAGGAATCCGGAGAGGTGCTGTTCAGCTCGCGAGCGAGTCCGACGCGGCAGGCTCCTGCGCGTCTGCCCTCCGGCGGTCGGGGGGCGACTCGGGGCCGGTGGAGCCGGTGTGGGTGGCGAGTTGTTGGGACCATTGTTGGCCGTATGCGCCGAGGGCGAGTTGTCCGAGTCGGTGGCGTTGGATGTCGGAGGTGCCGGCGGGGGCGTAGATGTGGGCGGCGTCGCGGTAGTAGCGCTCGATGTTGTGGGTGCGTTGCAGGCCGCGGGCGGCGTGGATCTCGATGGCGTCTCTGGCGGAGTCCAGGGCGTATTCGGCGTTGATGAGTTTGGCGTTGATCAGCTCGGCGTCGCAGGGCTGTCCGTGGTCGAGGAGGTGGGTGGCGTGGTAGGCGGCCAGCCGGGCGGTCATCAGGCGGGACTGCATCCCGCCGATCTTGGCGTTGATGGTGGGCAGCTCCCCGAGTGGTTTGCCGTAGAGGCGCCGGTCGCGGGCGAAGGCGACGGTGTCGGCCAGGACCGCGGTGTGGATCCCCAACGCCACCGCTGTGAGGTTCGGCCGGCCGTAGAGCAGACTCGAGGAGTACGCGACCTCCAGGCCCTGGCCCTCCTCGCCCAGTCTGTTCGCCGCGGGTAAACGGCAGTCCTCGAAGATGATCTCTCCGAAGGAGAACCCGTGCAGCCCGAACGGGTCACCGGTCTCACCCAACCGGAATCCGGGCCGGTCGGTCTCGACGAGGAACGCGGACAGCCCCGTCGAGCCCTCCCCGGTGCGCAGCACCACCCCGTGCACATCCCCGATGTGGGAGTTGCCCACGAACCACTTCCGCCCGTTGAGCACGTACTCGTCCCCGTCGCGGCGGGCGGTGCCGGTCATGGCGAGCACGTGCCCGCCGGAGTCGGGCTCGGTCACCGCGATCGTCGGCAGGGATTCCCCGGAAGCGAAGGCCGGCAACCAGTACGCCTTCTGCGCCTCCGACCCGAAATGGAGCACCTTCGCCACCCCCAACTGGGAGGCCTGGGCCATCGCCCCCATCGCCCCACTCACCCGGGACAACTCCTCGATGATCACCGTCTTCGCCGAATGCCCCGCCCCCATCCCCCCGTAGTGGCGCGGGATCGTCACACCGATCCAGCCCTGCCGGGCGATCGCCCGTGACAGTTCGTGGTCGACCTGCCGGTGGGATTCCATGCTCGCCACCCGAGGCGCCACCACCTCACGAGCGAACCGCCGCACGTCCGCCCGCAGGGCCTCGTGCCGCCCATCAACGAAATAGCTCCTGGCCGCCATCCTCACGTTCCTCCCGCGCGCTCTACAGCCTGCCTCTGACTCACCCGGGCCCGGCCGCCCGATCACACGCGGGGCGACCTCCGGGCTGCCCCGTTACGAAGCGCGATACCTGCCCGCCACGAGACGTGCGCCAGGCAGCCGACCGCCTCCCCGTGCGCATGCCGATCAGTGCGGTCTCTGGGTCGAACCGGGTGCGGAGGAGGGCAGCGAAGACGATGTCGCCGATGAGCTATCCAAGCAGGGGTAGCGCACCGTCTCCAGCGGTCTCGAGCAGGGTGGTACCGCGCTTGCCATTTGGTGGTTTAAGCCATGACCTTGATCAATGTACTCTTTGTCGGTCGTGGCCGGAAGCCTGCGGTGATGTCTGGTAGATCTTGTTCGATGAGGCGCCCGGGCCTCCCGGAGGGTACGGCGGCGCCGCGGGCCGCCCCCTCGACAAGCCGCCGCCCCGAGCCGTCAGCACGCTCTCCCCAGCGGCCAAGGAATCCCGGTCGTCCGATCCCTACGCGACGCAGGAATCTGCTTTCATATGCGACTATGAATTCGCTGACCGACACCCAAAACCCCGACCAGGGCGCGCCCTACGAACCTGAGCACGTCCGCCAGCACCGCACCGACCGGCTGCGCCACCTCGGCCTCGACGACCCCAGCTCCGACGAAGCCTTCGAGCGCTTCGCGCGGCTCGCCGCCAGCCTCACCGAAGCGCCCCTCGCGATGGTCAACTTCGTCAGCGACGAACTCCAGATGTTCCGGGGTTTGCTGGCACCCACCGGCAGCCGGGAGGACGGCGTCGTCTTCGACATGCCCGACCTCGACCGGACCATGCCGCTGCACTACGGCTTCTGCCCTCACGTCGTGGCCAACCATTCCCCACTCGCCCTGCACGACGTCTTGGCCTACCCGCGTTTCAAGGGCAACCCGGTCGTGGACGAACTCGGTGTGCGTGCCTACATCGGCGCCCCCATCGTCGATGACACCAACACCATCATCGGCACCGTGTGCGCCCTCGACCTGCAGCCGCGTGAGGAAAGCATGTGGAGGGAACGGCGGCAGGACATGCAGCGCCTGGCGGACGCGCTGCTGTCGGAGATCCGGGTGCGCGACCTGCTCGCACGCAGCCGACAGCAGTCGATGGCTGCCGAGACCGACCCCTACAACAGGACGCTGCCTGCCGAGTGACATCGCCGCCAACCGCTGGGACGGGGTTCACCTCGTGACACGCCCGGCGTGGCCCTGTGCTGCGCCGGGCGCTGGGGGCGGTCGGACGACCGTCAGGTGATGTGACTGAGGATCACGTTGTGCGCGTGATGCGCCTTTTCGTTGCCTCGGAACTCCACCTGGTAGGTATTGCCGGTGGCCTGGATGGCGATGGCGCTGGTACTGAAGAAGTTGCCCGCCCAGCTCTTGTTGCTCAGCACCGCGACAGCGCTGACGCGTGAGTACGGGATCGAGGTGAGGGCCACCTGCTTGCCGGCGAAGGACCTGTCCTGCACGATCACGCGTCGGTTCGTCAGCCCGATGAAGCCGGTGCCCGCGCCGACCGCGTCGTACACGGCGATGATGTCCTCGCCCTCCAGCAGCCCGCTGGCGATCTGGTCCCACTGCTCGCGCTTGTCGTAGACATGGTCAGCCACTGGTTGTCCCTTCACGCCCTGCACGGCACGCCGGAAGTGTAGGCGATCGATGCCGGCTTGTTGACGCCATACATTCTTCCTGGGCTATATTACTGATGTGGCAACAACGTTCGAGGTGCTGGCAGAGCCCCGCCGCCGGGAGATCCTCGACCTGCTCCGCACCGGCGAGCGTCCGGTGGGCGAGCTGGTCGAGCGGCTCGCCCTGACCCAGCCGGCGGTCTCGAAGCACCTCAAGGTGTTGCGGGAGGCCGGCCTGGTAGAGGTCCGCCAGGACGCGCAGCGCCGGTGGTACCGGCTGCGTCCGGAGCCGCTCGCCGAGATCGACGCGTGGCTCGCGCCGTACCGGCGGTTGTGGAACGCCCGCCTCGACGCCCTCGAACGCCACCTGGACGCCATGCCCGACGACGAGGCAACAACGCACGAGTGACAAAGGACACCGCTGTGGAACACGCACGTGCGACACTGCGCACGGTCGCCGGCCGGCCGGTGTTGCGGTTCGAACGACACCTGGCCCACCCGCAGGAAAAGGTCTGGAAGGCCATCACCGACCCCGATGAGATGGCCCACTGGTTCCCCGCCAGGGTCGAGACCGAGCTGAAGGTGGGCGCCACCATGCGGTTCAGGTTCGACGGCATGGACGTGGCGGACACCGAAGGTGAGATCGTCGAGGTCGATCCCCCCCAGGCTGCTGGTCTTCCGGTGGGAGGGCGAGGTGCTGCGGTGGGAGCTGATCCCGGACGGGTCGGGTTGCCGGCTGCTCTTCACGCACACCCTGGGTGACACGTGGGGGGGGCGAGCTGACGGCGGGCCGCAACGCCGCCGGCTGGGACACCTGCCTGGACGCGCTGTCCGCCCACCTGGCCGGCCGCGCCGCCGAGGCATCGCAGGAGCAGATCTTCGAACGCATCGAGTCCTACATCGAGCTGTTCGGTCTTGCAGAGGGAGAGGTTCGCGACCAACCCGAGGGCTACCTGGTGCGCTTCGGGCGCGACCTGGTGTGGTGGCCCGCCGAGAAGGTATGGGCCACCCTCACCGAGACGCACGATGAGACGGGCGGCATCGAGACCGGCCGCATCGAGACGGGCGGGCTCACCGTGGGGGCGCCGCCGCCGTTGCGGTTCACCAACGGCTACGTACCGGCCGGCTCCATCACGGCGGTCGAGCCGCCGCTGATGCTGGAGTACGACTGGCAGCACGCGGGCGCGCCGGCCGGGCGCGTCCGCTGGGAGATCACCGCTGATCCGAAGCTGGGCACCCGGCTCGTCCTGACCCAGACTCTGCCGTCGAGGCTGGCGGATCTGCGGGCGACCGCACTCGCGGCGTGGCAGACCCACCTCGAGCTGTTCTTCTCCGCGTTGAACGGCACGACGCGCTGCTGGCCGGCCGAGCGCACCGAGGAGCTGAGGAAGCGCTACGCCGACCGCCTCGGCTGACCGCTCCGGCCTTCGAACAACGCGCCAAGGTCGGCAGCTCGTCACACTCGAGCGCGGGCGGACTCGATGTCGCGTGCGGTCCGCCACGGCGCGGCGACCTGCAGCACGAGGCGTTCGGGCGTCTGGAGATCGATGACCAGCACCTGGTTCGCGCGGTGGACGCACCAGAACTGCCTTCGGCGGGGGCGCAGCCCTCGGTAGGTACTGAGCCGCAAGTAGGGTGCCGTGCATGGAGATCTGGATCAACCCGGACTGCTCGAAGTGCCGGGCGGCACTGGAACTTCTCGACGATGCGGGAACCGGCTACACCGTACGCCGCTACCTGGACGAGCCTCCGAGCGCGCGGGAGCTGACCGGAGTGCTCGACCGACTCGGACTCCAACCCTGGGAGGCGGCGCGACTGCACGAGCCGATCGCCGCCGAGCTGGGCCTCGACGACTGGCCCCGCCTGGCGGCCGCCCGCGATCGCTGGATCGCGGCCATGGTCGCGCACCCGATCCTCATCCAGCGGCCGATCATCACCGCGGACGACGGGCAGACCGTCATCGGCCGCACCGGGGACGCCGTACGCTCGGTGCTCCCCCCGGACGGCCCCTGACGGCGGGCGACGGCAGGTGCGGGCAGCCGTCCCCTGCGCGGATACCTTGAGGGGGTCAGCAGCCTCAGGAGGTCGTTACGGATCCCGCGCTCGCCGTCCTGGCGGCGTCGTTCGCCGCAGTCATGGGGGCGAACGACGGCGGGGCCATCCTCGCGATCGGGCTGAAGCTGCCCCGGCTGCGGGTCTGGGCCGCGCTCGCCGCGCTCGCCGGATCCCTGGCGGTGGTGCCGCTCGTGCTCGGAACAGCGGTGGCAGCGACCTTCACGAACCGCCTCGTCTCCTTCGGCGGGGGCCGGACGGCGATGGTCGTGGGGGTGCTCACCGCGCTCGCCGTGGTGGTCGCGCTGAGCCGGTCAGGCCAGCCCACCAGCCTCACCCTCGCGACCGTGGGCGGCCTCACGGGCGCCGGCGCCGGGTACGGCCTGCCGGTCTCCACCGGGTGGGTGGTCTACGTGCTCGCGCTCGGGGTCGCCGCACCTGTGGTGGGCGGGGTGGCCGCGGCCGGGGTGTCGCGCCTGCTCCCCCGGTTCCTGGCGGGAGGTGCGCTCGGGCGGGCGCACCAGGCGGGATTCGCCCTGGAGTGCCTGGCCTACGCCGCCAACGACGGCCAGAAGATGCTGGCCGTCGTCGCGATCGCGACCGTGACCGCCTCACCCGCGGACGTCCCGGTCGGCGCCATCGTGGTGATGGCGGTGCTGTTCGCGGCGGGCAGCGTGTACGGGCTGCCGCGGGCCGGCCGCTCGCTCGGAGGTCAGATCCTGGCCGTGCGGCCGGTCCACGCGGTCTCGGCGGAGATCGCCGCCGCGGGTACGGTGCTCGGCTGCGCGGCGCTCGGCGCGCCGGTGAGCATGACCCAGTCGGTGGCGGGCGGCCTGATCGGCGCAGGGGTCACCCACGGCCCCGGGCGGGTGCGCTGGCACGCGGCCACGAAGATCGCCGTAGCCTGGTTGCTGACCCTGCCCGTGAGCATCCTGGTCGCGGCGGGCGGGGCGGTCGCCGTCAGGAGCGTGTTCTAGGTGACGTGTTCGCAGTGAAACGACTCCGCCGCTACCTCGGGCTGGTCAGCGGGCGCATGGACACCGAGCTGGTGAATGCCCTCGTCGGCCAGCTGCACGCGACGAGGGACGGCGCCCTGCTCGCCGCCGCCATGATCGGCGGCGAGCTGTCCCGCGGCGAGGCACACGAGCGCATGCGCGGGATCGAGCATCGCGGCGACACCCAGCGCGGAGTCTTCGTCGAGGAGCTGTCGGGGGCGCTGGTCACCCCCATCGACCGCGAGGACCTGTTCCGGCTCTCCCGCTCGATCGACGACGTGCTCGACACGCTGCGCGACTTCGTGCGCGAGTCGTACCTGTTTCACCTGCCCGGCCGGTCACGCTTCGCGCCCATGCTCGACCAGGTCCTGGCGGGCGTCGGGAGCCTGGAGCGGGCCATCGCCGACCTGGTCGAGCGGCCGTCCCGGGTCACGCGCAGCGCGCTGGAGGCGCGCAAGGCCGGCGGCACGATCCGGCGGATGTACCAGTACGAGATCGCGCGCATCCTCGCCGGCGAGATGACCGCGGAGGCGATGAAGGAGCGCGAGCTGATGCGACGTCTGGAAGTCGTCGGCATGCAGATCGGCGAGGCAGCCGACGCGATCGCGGACGGCGCCATGAAGCGCTGGCGCTGAGCGGCCGTTCGTGGCCACCGGCGCGGCGGCCGGGTGCCCGCATCAGTGACAGGCGTTCGACCAGGGAGGTTGCTGTCGGTGACCGTTGCCAGCGATGACCGTTCACCGGACTGGACGGCACCCGGTGCCTTTTCCGTCGCCCCTGGCGTGCACCGCGTCCCGCTGCCGCTGCCCAACGACGGCCTGCGCGCGGTGAACGTGTACGTGATCGAGGACGGCGACGCCCTGGTCCTGGTCGACGCGGGCTGGGCGCTCGCGGAGGCGCGCGAGCGGCTGCGGCAGGCGCTGCAGACGCTCGGCTGCGGCCTGGGTGATGTCCGCAGGTTCCTCGTCACGCACATCCACCGCGACCACTACACCCAGGCGATCGCCCTGCGAAGGGAGTTCGGGTCGCGGGTGAGCCTCGGCGCGGACGAGCGGCGTTCACTCAAGCTGGTCGCCGACAGTACGTGGCGGCCGCTGTCCGCCCAGCTCTCCCGCCTGCACAGCTGCGGGGCCGGTGAGGTGGCCGACCGGTTCGTCGCCGCCCACCCGGACCGTGGCCGGGACCCGACGATCTGGGAGACACCCGACCAGTGGGTGGAGGCCGGCACGGACATCACCCTCGAGAAGCGCATCCTCGAGGTGGTGCCGACGCCCGGCCACACCCGCGGCCACCTGGTCTTCCTGGACCGTGACGCGGGGCTGCTCTTCGCGGGTGACCACGTGCTGCCGCGCATCACGCCCTCGATCGGTTTCGAGCCCGCGCCCCCGGAGCTGCCCCTGGGGGACTACCTGCACTCGCTGCGGCGGGTGCGCGGGCTGCCCGACGCGCGGCTGCTCCCGGCGCACGGACCGGTCACCGCCAGCGTGCACGCCCGTGTCGACGAGCTGCTCGCGCACCACGACACCCGCCTGAACGCGAGCTTCGAGGCCGTCGCCGGCGGCGCGGCCACCGGGTACGACGTCGCGCGCCGGCTGAGCTGGACCCGCCGCGGACGCGCCCTCGCCGACCTCGACGCCTTCAACCAGATGCTGGCGGTCACGGAGACCGCCGCGCACCTCGACCTGCTGGTCACCCAGGGCAGGCTGCGGGGCTCCGCCGTCGACGGGGTGACCAGGTACCGGCCCGCCAGTTGAGCGGGGAGCGGCCGTGAGCAGCCGTGAGCAGCCGCGTGAGCTGGCCGGCCCAAGCCCTGGTCAGGGGCCGATTGCGACCGGGTACCCGGCCTGCATCCACTCGGGCAGGCCGTCGTCGAGGCGGCGGGCCCTGATGCCCCGGGACCGCAGCAGCCGCACGGCCTCGTCGGCGTAGGCGCAGTACGGGCCGCGGCAGTAGGCGACGATCTCGACACCGGCCGGCACGTCGTCCAGCCGCCCCCGCAACCGGTCGCGCAGCTCGGGGAGGGGAACGGGCCGGGCGCCGGGGATGTGCCCGGCGGCGTACTCCGCGCGGGGCCGCACGTCGAGGACGACGACCTCCCCGGCCCGCATCCGGGTGGCGAGCTCCGCACGGCTGAGGGTGTCCGACGCGTCGCGTTCGCCGAGGTAGTCGCGCGTGCGGCGGTCCAGCTCGGCGAGGTGGCTGACGCCGAGGTCGCGCAGCGCGCGCCAGGTCTCTCCGACGCGGCCGGATGCCAGCCGGTAGACCACCCGGTTGCCGTCCCTGCGGTGCCGCACAAGACCGGCTCGGGCGAGGTGGTGTAGGTGTTGGGAGGTGTTGGACACGCCCTGTTCGATCTCGCCGGCCAGATCCTCCACGGACCGTTCGCCCTGGGAGAGTACGTCGACGATCTCCGCTCTGCGGCCGCTGGCGAGCGCCCTGGCGGCCACGGCGAACCCGTCGTACATCGCGTCCTTGGCGCTGCGCTCGCCCATCATGCACCCCTCTGCTCGCCGCCGAGTGTCTCGTACATCCGTACCGCCACCACCAGCCCGGACACGGCGGTGAGCCCGGCGACCCCCCACACCGCCAGCCGGAGGCCGAACGTGTCGGCGAGGCCGCCCGCGAGCAGCGCCCCCACGGCGAACCCGCTGTCGCGCCACAGCCGGTAGGTGCCGACCGCGCGGGCCCGCCAGCCGGGATGCGCGACGTCGCTGATCGCGGCCAGCAGCGTCGGGTACACCATCGCGGTCCCCACGCCGAGCAGCACCGCGGCGGCGAGCCACAACGCGAACCCGGTGGTGACCGCCACCAGGCCGAGCGCGCCCGCCTGCACACCCATGCCCGTGACGATGAGCCACTTGCGTCCGATGCGGTCCGACCAGGCGCCGGTGACCAGCTGGCCGAGCGCCCACACCGCCGGGTAGGCGGCGGCCAGCACCCCGATCTGGCCGACCGTCAGGCCTGCGGTCGCGAACAACACCGGGAACAGCCCCCACGCCAGACCGTCGTTGAGATTGTTGACCAGCCCGGCCTGGCTGGCCGCCGACAGGGCCCGCTCCCGCACGCTGGTCTGCAGGAAGATCTCACCCGTGGACGGTGCCCGGTACGGTTCCGGGTCGCCCGTACGGTGGCCCGCAGGGTGGCCGGCAGGGTGACCGGCAGGGTGGCCGGCGGCGAGCCGGGCGGCTTCCAGCCGGGCGTGGCCCCGGGTCTCGCGGACGGCCAGCGTGGACAGGCCCAGACCCAGGGCGGCGAAGGCGACGCCCAGGTAGAACGGCTCCGGGCGCAGCCCGGCCCGCGCTGCGATGAACCCGGTGGCCATGGCGGTGGCGGCGAGCGCACCGTAGCCTGCGGCCTCGTTCAGCCCCATGGCCAGGCCACGGCGGGCCGGGCCGACCAGGTCGATCTTCATCACCACCGTGGAGGACCAGGCCAGCCCCTGGTTGACGCCGAGCAGGACGTTCGCGATCACCACCACTCCCCAGCTCGGGGCCCAGATGAGCAGCAGCGGGACCGGCAGGCCGGCGAGCCAGCCCGCGACCAGCACCGGTTTGCGGCCGTACCGGTCCGCCCACACGCCGGCGACGATGTTCGTCGCCGCCTTGACCACGCCGAAGGCCAGGATGAACGTGAGCGCCACCGAGTAGGTGGTCAGCCCGTACGTACGCTCCGCGAGCAGGGGCAGCACCGTGCGCTCCTGCCCGAGCATGCCGCCGACCAGCGCGTTGATGGCGACCAGCAGGCTGAACTGGGCGAGGTTGGCCCGCAGCCCGAGCCTGAGCCCGGGGCTTCGGCCGTGCGCTCCCGGCTGGGGGGTCATGCGGGTCCACATCATTCAAGAGTTTACTTGAATAGTTGATATCGCGGGGAGTAGCGGCCCGGCCGCGGGGGCGGGAGAACGCCCGCGAGGATCCCCACCACGACGACCATGGCGAACGGGGCCGCTGGGGCGTTCCCCCTCGTATGCTGCCGTTCGCAGCCCCCGCCAGCCAGGAGAACCGATGATGAACGGCACCCGATCGCAGAGCGGAGCCAGGGACCGCGTCGAGGCCGCCGTGCGCGAGCTGGCGGCGCAGGGAGTCCTGGACGGGCGGCAGGCCGATGCGGTGCTGCGCAGCGTACGGGACGCGCTGCCCGCCGACGCCGTGTCACAGCGCCGCGGCCGGATCGCGGAGCTGGCCGGCTACCTCGGGGGAGCCTTCGCGGCGTCGGCCGCGATCATCTTCGTCGGCCAGGCCTGGGAGATCATCGGCCGTGCGGGCCAGATCGGGCTGCTCACGCTCACCGCCCTGCTGCTCCTCGCGGCCGGCGTGGTCGTCGGCGGTGGAACGCCCCGGCGGCTGCGCGCCCTGGGCGAGGGTGCCGACGACACGCGCCGGCGGCTGGTCAGCACACTTGTCACTCTGGCGGCCGGCGCTGCCGCCGGCGCCGCGGCGTCGGGCGTGGACAGGCACCCGCTACTGCCGGCCGGCCTTGCCGGGCTCGCCGTCGCAATCCCCGGATACCTGCTCGTGCCCAGCATGCTCGGGCAGCTCGGTACCTGGCTGGCCAGCCTGGGCACGCTCCTGGGGGTACTCGACCTGCTCGATGTCTTCGACCCGCTGCCCGCCGGACTCTGCGTGCTCGGCCTCGGCGCAGCGTGGGTGGTGCTCGCCACCCGCGACGTGTTCTCCGAGCCCCGGCTCGGCCTGGGCGTGGGCGCGGCGACCGCCCTGCTGGGCGCCCAGCTACCGCTCGGCGGCAACCGCACCTGGGCCTACCTACTCACCCTCCTGGTCGCCGCCGGGTGCTTCACCGGATACCTGCGGGTGCGCAACTGGGTGCTGCCCGCGGTCGGCGTCCTCGCCGTGGCGGTGGTCGCGCCGGAGGCGATCATCGACTGGACCGGGGGATCGTCGCTCGGCGGTGCCGCGGCGCTGCTCGCGGCGAGCCTGGCGCTGCTTGTCAGCTGCGCCGTGGGGCTGCGCCTGCGCAAGGCCGATCGCCGGCCACCCGAAGGGTACGAATAACGATTCAACCTCGTACTACCCCATAGCGGCCGATCAGGGCACATCCTGAGGTATCTGCTCCGCGGCGAGCCATCGCCGCGGCACGCCAACGTCTCCTCCGGAGCCAGTGCTGCCGGAGCTTGACGTCCAGGGGAAGGGGATGCCGGTGACCATGACCAGACGCAGGGGTGTCGTTCTCGCCGCCATGCTCGCGTTACTCGGCGCGCTGCTGCCCACGCTGGGTACGACAGAGCCGGCGTCGGCCAAGAGCGAGCACAAGGCCCTCTTCGAGTTCGGCCTCTTCGCGGACGCGCAGTACTGCGACTGCGAAGACAAGGGGATCCGGCATTATCGTTTGTCATTGGCCAAGCTTGCGGAAGCGGCCGAGACCTTCAATCAGCGGGACCTCGCGTTCACCATGCAGCTGGGTGACATCATCGACAGGGATCTCGCCAGCTTTTCCGAGATCCTCCCGGTGTACGAGCGGGTGGAGGGGACGAGGTACCACGTCCTTGGCAATCACGACTTCCCCGTGACGACCGAAGAGGTCGTCGAAATCCTCGACATGCCCAACCAGTACTATGACTTCAGCCTGCAGGGCTGGCGGTTCGTGGTCATAGACACGAACGACATCAGCGTCTATGCGAACCCCGAAGGCTCGCCGAAGGACCGGCAGGGCGAGACCGTCAGTGAGGTGTTGAGCTGGACCGGTGACGTCAACGCCCACAGGTGGAACGGCGGGGTGGGGTCCGAGCAGATGGCGTGGCTTGAAGGGGTGCTCGACGACGCCGAGCTCAAGGACGAGAAGGTCGTCGTCTTCGCACACATGCCCATACATCCGCTCAACGAGCACAACGCTTGGAACGACGACGCTCTCGTCAATCTCCTGGAGCCCCATAACAACGTCGTGGCGTATTTCAACGGGCACAACCATGGCGGCAACTACGGGGAGAAGGACGGGATCTACTACGTGAGCTTCCAGGGCATGGTGAACCTCACCTCGAACGCGTACTCGACCGTCCGCGTCTATCCGGATCGGTTGACGATGTACGGCTACGGCCGTGAGCCGGACCGCACTCTCCAGATCCCCAAGGACAAGCAGTGACACCGGGCATACCGAGATGTGCCGGCATGCTACTCACGCACCTCACCCCTTCGCGTACCGGGGCTTGCGCCGGGAGTGTCTGACGTGCCGTCGCCTGCCGCGTCGCGCCTCGTGGATGGCCATGTCCGATCCCGGGGGCGGTGCCGCGGGCGTACCACGTGATTCGTCGAGGAGCCGGAGGAGCTGGTCGCGCAAGGTCTGCAGCGTGATCTCCCGTCGTTCGAGCACGGCCCTCTCCCGCAAGGCACGCCGCTGCCCAACGGTGGCGAGGATGGAGTCATGCAGCCTGATCAGATCCTCCGAGAGGAGGCCCGCCGCTCGGTCGAGGGCGTCCCGTAGCTGATCGGAAAGTTCCACCAGCGCCATCTCCCGGACGTCGTGGCCGACCCGCCTGGTGCCCCACACCTCTCGATAGCGGGCGACCAGCGTGTCCACGACACCGAGCTGCCTGCTCAGCTCGCTGGGCATCGCGCTCGCCAGCGTCCGGCACTCAGCGAGGTGCGGCAGGTCGGGTGGCGCCGGAAGCGGCGGGGAGGGCAGCGCTGCCAGTCGCCACCGCTGGTCGAAGAGGCCCTCGGCGATGACGATCTCCTGGATGACGAACGACTCGCAGGTCTGGCGCCGGCGCAGCGCCTCGAGATGAGCCGCATCGTCGTTGAGCAGTTGCTCCGCCACCTCCTGGTCACCCGCGCTGAGGGCGCTGGCAACGGCGGCCAGCCCCATGGCCACCTCCGCTGTGGTGCGCCTCGCATCCCGCTCGGCATTCTCCCTCGCGACCTTGAGGTTGGAGCGGCGTGCCCGTTCGGCGGCGTAGAGCGCAAATACTGCGCCGGTGAGCGTGCCGCCGACGGCGACCGCGGGCAAGCGAAAACCCGCGGCGGAGCCGTCATCGGCATAGGCGGCCACGGGCGTGAACGCCGGCGTCCCCAGGGCAGCCGTCATGCCGAGGAAGACCCAGATCACACCTCGTGAGGTGCGCTCCCAGGTCGAGGTCGGAGACCCGGCTGTCGCGAACAGCGCCATAGCCCCTCCCCGAAGACGGGCATGCCTACCCTTTTCGCGGACGACCCTGGGCTCAGTGTCGTACAGCATTTCCCGGGGACGGGATCCGGCTCCGAAAGATCACCCGAAATCGTGGATCCGTGTCGCTCTGCCGAATGCCCTCCGCTACCTCGATCGCCGGTAGGTGGCCGCCACGTCCCGCAGCCGGGCGTGGGCGCCGCCGTACGGGTCGTACGCGCCGTCGAGGTGGTCCTTGGACATCTTCGCGACGACGGAGAACAGCGGGTTGCACACCTGCGCCACCGGGGTCAGCGCCAGCTGGGAGACCAGCTGGTAGGCGTCCAGGCGCTGGTAGCCGCCGCGGGCGCCGACCTGGTCGACCAGGTCGACGTGCGCGACCCGGAAGGCGTCCTCGAGGGGCTTCGCCGACCCGACGCTCATGACGTGGCCGTCGGACTCCAGGCGGGGCCACGGTGTCGCGACCCCCGGGATGACGTCGACGATCACGGCGGTGTCCATCGCCGTCTCGAGCGCTGTCCCGCAGGACTCCCCCTCCCCCTGACGGGCGTGGCCGTCCCCCAGCGAGGACAGCGCGCCCTCGACGTTGACGCCGAAGTAGGCGGTGACCCCTGCTCTCATCTCGGGGGTGTCCATGTTCCCACCGTGCGCCCCGGGGGCGATGGCGGTACGGGCCTCCAGAGCGGCCGGGGCGACGCCGACCGTGCCGTGCATGGGGTCGAGGGGCATGGTGACCTCCCGGCCACCACCGCGCGGCCGCCAGGTCGCGGTGCCTCCCGCGCGGTCGAGCTCGTACATCCACACCACCTCGGGCAGCGGATCCTGCAGCGTCGCGGTGTCGTGGGTGGAGGTCAGCGCGCCGAACAGCGGGACGGTGGTCGACGCGGCGTAGTCACGGGACGGCGCGATGCTGACGAAATGCAGTGCCAGGGTGTCGCCCGGCCGGGCGCCCTCGACGTGGAACGGGCCGGTCTGGGGGTTGAGGAACGGGAACTCGCAGACCCGCGAGACCAGGTCGTCGGGGCCGCGTACCTTTCCCGCGTAGCAGTCCTCGGTCCACAGCTCCAGGACGTCGCCGGGACGGACCCGGGCCACCGGGGCGGCCCCGCCGAAGGTCCACGCGAACTGGTCGGGTTCCGGGCGGTACCGGACCACGGTCAGGTCGCCGTCCCGCTCGCGAACGGCCTCACTCATGGCGCCCTCCTCGGCTGGTCGTCCTTGTCCGGCTCCGTCCCGCTCATGCCGGACAGTCGCGGTGTTCGCCCGGCGGCCCGCAGTCCCACCGCGAGCAGGATCCCCACCCCGAGCCAGGTGAGCCCGGTCAGCTGGGCGGCGACGTTGGCCGACCACATCACGTAGCCCAGGATGAGCAGGCCGCACACCGGTACGACGAGATGGCGCGGGGCACGGCTGCCGCCCTTTACCACGTAGTAGCCGAGCACCGAGACGTGCAGCAGCAGGAACGCGGTGAGCGCCCCGAAGTTGCCGAACGGCGCGATCGGCACCATGAACACCAGGCCGTAGATGAGCAGGTCCCAGAAGGACAGCGACCCTTTCAGCTCCTGGGCATATCCGAAGCGTTCAAGCTCGCCGGTGCCACGCTCCTCGGCCATGGGCGCTCCCCCAACCGTTGTCGCTGGCAGACAATTCTGCGGAATCCACAGGGGAGACTGTCAAGGCCCGGCAAGGGCCGGCGGCCCCGTCAAGTGTGCTCGGCCGCGAGCTGTTCGAGGCTCGTTCCGGCGATCAGCCTGTCCAGGGTCCCGACCAGGTAGGGGCAGTCCCGCGCGGGATGCTCGGAGGGGCAGCTGGCCGCATGGGTGAGGAACTTCCGCGCCCCCTCGGCCCGGGCGATCAGAGCTGCCAGCGCCGCGTCCTGGTCGCGCACCACCTCGCGCCACCGCTCGCTGGGTGCGTCGAGCACGGCGTCCGCGGTGTCGAGACCCAGCCCGAGCTGTTGCACGATCCTGATGAGGGCGAGGCGGCGCAGCTCCGCTGTCCCGTACATGCGCCGCCCGCCACGCCGGGCGGCGGGGCGCACCAGCCCACGCTCCTCGTAGTAGCGCAACGCCGAGGTGTTGACTCCCAGCATCCGGGCGGCCTCGCCGATGGGGATGAGATCCATCCCCCCATTTGACTGTGCTCGGGGCGGGGTGGGTAGAGCAGCCGCTCCGTGGTGTGCGTCGTTCGACCTGCGGGCTCTGCAGCGAGTGACGGCGGCCAGGGTCATCCCGTACGTGTCCAGCGGGCCCGCAGCATGAACACCCTGGTACAGGCGTCGGGCAGCGACGCGACTCCGGCGAGCTCGTCGGGGTCGACGTCGTGGCGAATCGCGGCGCACCACAAGGAGTCGAGCAGCTCGGCTGCGCCCTCGGCGACCTCGTCGGGGATCAGTGCGGGCAGCGCGTCCCGCGCCTCGGCGATGGCCTCTCGGGCTCGGATTCTGCCATGGCTGCAACTCCCCAAATGACGGACGTCTACAGAGGAGTAGAGCCATCTGCAGCGGGTCCTCGACAGGTAGAGCCGGCGGTACCCGCCTAGCCTCGAAGACGTGATCGACCACGAGTCGGGGACGCCTGTCTACATGCAGCTCGCCGAGATCATCGCGGCACAGATCGCAGACGGAGAGTTCGCGCCCGACCGGCCGATCCCCGCGGAGACGAGGCTCGCCGCCGAGTACGGCGTCGCGCGGTTGACGGCACGTCGAGCGGTGCGGGAGTTGCGGGAGCGCGGGCTCGTGAAAACGGTACAGGGACGCGGCACCTTCATCGTCGAGCGGTGACCGCTCACGCTCCCCCTGGAGAAGTGTTCTGGGGTTCATTGACTTCAAGCCAGCTTGAAGTACGAGGCTCAACGCATGACGGCACCGACATCGCAAACCCGCTCCTGGGCACTCGACCGGCCGGTGAACTCGCCCTTCGCCAGGCCCGCGGGTCTGGCAGGGCGCCTGGCCGGACGCTTCATGCTCCACACCAACAGGCAGGGGGAGCTGCTCGACGTGCTGGACGTGCCACCCGGGGCCCGTGTCCTCGAGGTCGGTTACGGTCCCGGCGCGCTGATCCGGCTGCTGCGCGAGCGTTCCACCGCCGCTGAGATCTGCGGGGTGGATCCCTCCCCCGAGATGCAGGCGCTGGCGTCCCGTGGCAACCGTGACCCGGCCGGACGGGTCGACCTGCGGTTGGGCACCGCGGACCGCACCGGATTCGCCGACGAGAGCTTCGACCGCGTCGTCTCCGCCAACAACGTGGCGATCTGGCCGGATCTGCAGGCCGGCCTGCGCGAGCTACACCGCGTCGTCCGGCCCGGTGGACGGCGCTGATCGCGTGGCACAGCCGCAGCGCGCCGTCGAGGATCGCCCGGGCCCACGGCCTGCCCGAGGACAAACTCGACCTGATCCGCCATGGCCTGGAGGTACTCTTCCCCAAGGTCACCAGGCACGAGCTGACGTACCTGGTCGCGTTCGCGGCCACCAGATGAAGGGCAGGCCGGCCGAGCGGGGGTGAGTTTCGCCGCTGCCGCCGTGGGGCACAAGAGGAACTCACCTCTGCGGGTGATTGACGTGCCCGCGGGGCGCTCGGGGGGAAGGTGCGCTGTCTGAGGGGGGATCCAGGCATGGGCAGCCGTACGCGCTACGCGCTGACGCTGGTCGGATTGGTGCCGCTGCTGGTCGTCGCCGCGTGCAGCGGCGGAGGGCCAGGCGATGAGTCCGGTTCCGGGTCGCGGGCCCGTATCGCGCTCGACCCGGCGCCCGGGGCGCGGCAGGTGCGGCCGGACAGCGCGGTGACGGTCACCGCGAGCCACGGGAAGCTCACCGACGTCCGGATCGTCGCCGAGGACGGCCAGCAGGTCGAGGGCACGCTCCAGGCCGGCAAGACCATCTGGAGGTCGGACGGGCAGCTGGGCCTCGGCACCGAGTACTCGGTGCGCGCCAAGGCCGCGGACGCCGACGGGCTCACCAAGTCCGCCGAGACGACGTTCAGGACGCTCCAACCCTCGAAGCGGCACCAGCTCAAGGCCAGCTCGATCGCGCCGCTGGACGGCTCGACCGTCGGGGTGGGTCAACCGCTGGCCGTCGGCTTCAACGGGCCGGTCCACAACCGTGCGGCCATCCAGGAGGCGCTCGAGGTCAGGACCGAGCCCGAGGTCGAGGGCGCCTGGTACTGGATCGACGACCAGTACGTGCACTTCCGGCCGAAGCGCTTCTGGCCCGCGGGCACCGAGGTCACGCTGGACGCCAGCATCGCCGGGATCGACGCGGGAGAGGGGTCCTGGGGCACCGAGGACCGCACCGTCTCCTTCACGGTCGGGCGTGAGCAGATCATCCGGGTCGACGTGAACCACCAGCGGCTGACGGTCGAGCGCGAGGGCAGAACCGTCAGGACCGCCCCGGTCACCACGGGCAAGCCGGGCTGGGAGACCCGCAACGGCATCAAGATCATCATGGCCAAGGAGTCGCCCAAGTACTGGAGCAACGAGGCGATCGACGCGCCGGAAGAATACTCCCTGACCTCCGACTGGGCGCTGCGCATGACCAACAGCGGCGAGTTCCTCCACGACAACACGTGGAGCGACAGCCTGGGCTCGGCCGCCTCGAGCCACGGCTGCGTCGGCATGTACCCGTCGGACGCGAAGTGGCTGTACGAGAACACCCTGCTGGGCGACCCCGTGGTCGTCACCGGGTCACCTGTCGGCTACGACGAGCTCTGGAACCTCTACGCGGACTGGAACGTGTCCTGGCAGGAATGGTCCGCCGGCAACGCCTGACCCTCCGGCTACATCCGCCTCCGGTTGGCGTAGTACCGGACCGAGGCAGCGCGGTCGTGGCGCTCCTGGACCTCGGCGAGGTAGGCCCCGGCCTGCTCGGGATCGAGGAACCACCGCACGAGATCAGCGGTGTCGTTGAAGCCGTTGGTGAAACGGTCGGCGATCTCCTGGTGCTGGCCCGCAGCCCCGAGCACCTGCAGCGCGTGCGGCGGAGGGGGCTGCAGCATGGCGTTCGAGAAGAATGTGGGATGTTGCGCGTAGGACCAGTAGGCGTCGAAGGTGCCCTGCATGAAGGCCTCGTCGTACGGGCGGTCGCCGTGCTCGAGGATGCTGTCGAGGTAGATGCCGGCGCACTTGCAGGCGTTGTTGGAGCCTTGGCCGACGATCGGGTCGTTGGCGACGACCACGTCGGCCATGCCGAGCACGGCAGCGCCCGAGGGCAGCCGCCCGACCGGGTGGCGCACGATGGGGGGATACCGGCCGGACAGCACGCCGCCGGGGTCGCTGAGCACGACCTCGCCACAACGTTCGTACTCCCAGGGCACGAACCGCTTCATGAGCTCGAGAAAACGCTCGAGATGATCATCGGAGGCGCGCACCTCGTCCCAGCAGTCCAGCGGACCGCCCGGAACGCCCTCGAAGAACATGATGTCGCAGGACCCCGTGACGGTCAGCCCGGGGATCATGAACAGCTCCCCGACTCCCGGGATGAGGTTGATGCGCACCGCACGCCGGTCCGGGTGCTCCGGGCGGGCCGCCAGCCCGTGGACGTAGACGACCGACAGCGCCCGCTGCGGGGTGGTGTACGGGGACCGTGAGGCGTCCCGGTCGAAGAGCTCGACCAGCTCGCCCTTGCCCGCCGCGACCAGGACGAGATCGAACATGCCCGCGAGCCGATCCAGGTCGGAGACCGTGACGCCGTGGATCACCAGCTTGCCGCCGCGGCTCTCGAAGGCATCCATCCAGCCGGACATCTTCACGCGCTGATCGACCGACTGCGCGTACCTGTTGAACCAGCCCACCCAGTCGAGCGCGCGGCCGCCGTCAGGGGCCGCGACCGACACCCCGATACCCTCGATGCGGGGCGTCTCGTCCTCCCAGAAGTTCAGCCCTAGGTCGCGTTCGATCTGCAGCGCGGAATCGAACATCGCCTGGGTCGACATGACCCGCCCTCGACGGATCTCCTCTGCCGTTCGGGAGGACATGAGGGTCACCTCGTACTCGCTCTGCAGCAGACCCAACGCCAGCTGCAGACCCGATTGCCCGCCACCGACGACGAGTATCTTGCGCATCATCCTCCGCTTTCTCGTGAGTACCAAAAGTGCGTCAGCGGGCGAGCGTCGGAGATCGGGAGCCCGTCATCGCGTGCAGGACGAGCTGTGTCAGGACATTCTTCACCGACCCCCGATCACGGGCGTCACAGGTGATGATCGGTACGTCTTCCTCGAGCGACAGCGCCTCACGGACATCGTCGACCGCGTGCGGCATGCTGCCCTCGAAACAATTGAGCGCGATGATGAACGGGAGGTCACAGTGGATCTCGAAGTAGTCCACGACGGGAAAGCAGTCGTCCAGCCGGCGGACGTCGGCCAGGATCACCGCGCCGAGAGCGCCGCGGACCAGGTCGTCCCACATGAACCAGAACCGGGTCTGGCCCGGCGTACCGAACAGGTAGAGGATCAGCTCCTTGTCCAGCGTGATGCGGCCGAAGTCCATCGCGACGGTCGTCGTGATCTTGTCGGGCGTGTCGGTAAGGTCGTCGACCTGGGTGCTCGCCTCGGTCATGATCGCCTCGGTCGTCACCGGGGGGACCTCCGAGACGGCCCCCACGAGGGTCGTCTTGCCCACACCGAACCCACCCGCGATGACGATCTTCGTCGAGATCATCGAGGACGAGCCGTTAGCCAGGGAGCGTTTGGAGTCCACGCAGTACCCTTTCGAGCAGTTCCTTGCCCAGCCAGTCGCTGTCCTGAGCGGTTGCGTGGACTCGCACCTTGCCCTGATCGGCAAGGTCGCTGACGAGCACGCGCACAACTCCCAGGGGCATGCGCAACTGCGCTGAGATCTCGATGATCGACCGCACCTGTCGGCACAGCGTGTAGATTTCCTGGCTTTCAGGAGTCAGGTCCACCCTGAAATTCGGATCGTAGCCAGGAACGGAAACCAGCGTTTCCAGCAGCAGCGGTAGGCGAGAGCGGGTACGTCCCTTGGTTATCGCATAGGGGCGCACCCGAGCGCTCCTGCCCTTGTTGCCAGTCACGACGGCCACCTCTCTTCGTGAATTGCCGGACTACCAGCCAGGTAGACGCAATCACCTCTTAAGCGCGCCATGCAGCTCCGTGCGCAGCTGTGGTGTGAGCACGTGACCCGCGCTCTCGACGAGCAAGGCCATCTGGTAGGCGACGACTTTCATGTCGCAGTCGGACGAAGCCAGGACGGTCAGGCAGGAACCGTCGCTGATCGCCATGATGAACAGGTAGCCGCGCTGCATCCGCACGATGGTCTGCTCGCAGGAACCCTGGTCGAAGAGTCGCGAGCTGCCCTGTGCCAGGCTCTGCATGCCGCTCGCGACGGCCGCGAGCTGCTCGGCGCTGTGGAGCGGAATGTCTTTCGAGGCGCAGAGCAGCAGCCCGTCGGCGGACACGACCACCGCGTGGGTCGCCCCGGGGACCTCCCGGACGAAGTTGTCCACCAGCCACGCGAACTTCTGCGCCTCATCGCTTATGGGAGTCATGGCCCTGTTTCTCCCGCGTCTCCGCCGTCTTCTGCCGGCCGGCGCCTCTGAAGGCCCGGGCCACCGGCATCGCGGAGGGCGGCGCGCCGGCCGGCCTCGAACCCGCCCAGCTCGTCGCGCAGGCGCTCCGCTGCAC
>JBOHCZ010000315.1:0-11176 GCA_050699195.1 Streptomycetales bacterium | reverse complement strand
AGACGGTCGAGTCACTGATCAAGGCCGGCGCCTTCGACTCGTTCGGCCATCCCCGCAGGGGCCTGCTCGAGGTCCACGCCGAGGGCATCGACGCCTACCTGCAGGACAAGCGCGCCCAGGCGATCGGCCAGGACAGCCTCTTCGGGGAGCTCACGGAGGCCGAGGGCGGCGGTCCGCTCGGGCCCGCCGTGCCCGCGGCGGAGTGGGACAAGTCCCAGCTCCTCGCCTTCGAACGCGAGATGCTCGGGCTCTATGTCTCGGATCACCCGCTGTTCGGGCTCGAGCACGTGCTCGCCAAGGGCGCCGACTGCAGCGTCGCCGCGCTCACCCAGGACGAGCGCGCCGACGGCGCGGGCGTCACCGTAGGCGGCATCATCTCGGGCATCCAGCGTAAGGTCACCAAGCAGGGCAACCCGTGGGCGATCGTGACCCTCGAGGACCTCGAGGGCGTCATCGACGTGATGTTCTTCCCGGCGACCTACCAGCTCTACTCCACCCAGCTCATCGAGGATGCCGTCGTCTTCGTCAAGGGCCGGCTCGACAAGCGTGAGGACGCCCCCAAGATCGTGGCCTCGGAGCTGGGCCTGCCCGACCTGGCGCAGGACTCGGGCGGGCCGGTCGTCATCACCATGGCCACCGCCCGCTGCACACCGCCCGTGGTCGAGCGTCTCAAGGAGGTGCTCGCCACCCATCCCGGCCTGACCGAGGTGCATCTGCAGCTGCGCTCCCGCAGCCGCACCACCGTCATGCGGCTCGACGACGGCCTGCGCGTCACGCCGTCGCCCGCTCTGATGGGCGACCTCAAGGCCCTGCTCGGGCCCGCCTGCCTGGCGGTGTGAGCGGCCGCATGCAGCGCCGCAGGAATACCAGTTCGGCCCTCAGAGCAGACGCGATGTTGTGCGACCGTCGCAGCGCGTGGCCTTCCTCGGGGTAGACCAGGAGATGGGCCTGTTCGCCGAGCACCTGAGCGAGGGCTCGGGCATGGTCCGCAGGGGTCACCGGATCCTTCCCCCCGTTGATGAGGAGAACCGGCGGTCGTCCACGCGTGGATCCCGAGAGAAGGCACCCTGCATCAGGGTCCTCCGTTCCCTGGCGGGCACCGACAAGACCCTCGACGTAGTGGGCCTGGAACTTGGGGGCGACCTCACGCCAGGCCCAGGGGTCGACGATGGCCGACCTGGCGACGCCGGCGCAGAAGCGGTGGGACGTGGCGATGGCGCGCAGCGCGGTGTATCCGCCGGCGCTGGCTCCGGAGATTGCCACGTGCTGGAGATCAACGCGACGGGTGGCCGCCAGATGGTCGACGGCGTCGACGCAGTCGTCGACGTCCAGGCTCCCCCACCGGCCAAGAAGGGCCTGCCGGTAGGTGCGGCCGTACCCCGTGCTACCCCGGTAGTCGATGTCTGCGACGGCGAAGCCCCGACTGGTGAAGAACTGCACGTATGGGTCGAGTCGCAAAGGGGTGTTCGCCGTCGGGCCAGGATGTGGTCGCACTATCAGGGGGGGACGGTCCTCTCGTGGTGCCGGTACCTGTGGGTTCGTGGGCGGGTAGAACAGACCGTGGGCATGCCGGCCATCACGCGTGGGGTAGCTGAACGGTTCCGGACGCGCGACATAGGCAACCTCGATCGAGGTCGTTCCGCCTGCCAGCTCGCGGTAGTGACCGGTCCGGGAGTCGACAGTCGCGACCGTAGGCGTCTGCGTGGGGTCGGAGCCGATCACGGCGACATGCTGTCCGTCGCTGGCGAGGTACGGCTTGATCGAGGTGTAGGGCAGCCCGACGGGTTGGAGCTGGCCGGTCGATGGGTGCAGGATCGCCAGCCGCTGGCGGGACCCCTCCTGGACCAGAACGGCGATACGTCCACCGGCCAGGAAGGCGTAGGTGGAGTAGCCGAACTCCCATTGAGCTACACCGAGTTCGGCTTCGAGCGTGAATACCGGCTCGACCCGCCCGCCCGTCCGTGCGTAGAGGTTCCACCAGCCGGAGCGGTCGGAGACGAAGTGCAGGACGCCGCCTGGACTCCACTCGGGCTGGAACACCGACTCATCCGGCCCTCCGGCCACGAGTTCCGGCGGGCCGGGGCGGCCGTCCGACCGGAGTTCGGCCAGCCATAGCCAGGTGCCGTCCCATGGCATGAGGGGGGTCCGCCAGGTGGTCCATGCCATCCACCGGCCGTCCGGGCTGGGCCGTGGGAACGCGTAGAAGTCGGAGCCGGAAGCGATCACCCACGGTTCCTCCGAGCCGTCGACAGGCAGGGCCACCAGCTCGTTCACGACACCGCCAAGCTCACGGCGCTCACGTACGCATACCAGATGACGTTGGTCGGGCGTGACCCGCACGTCTGCATAGGCGGCGGCCGAAGGGCTTTCCGGCGGGGCCGTGAGGGAACGGGGCGGGCCGTGACCAGACAGCCCGTAGAGGCGCTGGTCGTCGGCGTCAATGAACCAGATGGCGTGCCGCCCGGCGACATATGCGCCGCCACCGTAACCGTGTACGTGCGAGGCGACACTCACCTCCGGCAGCACATCGCGGGGGCCATCACCGGGCGTCCAGCGCACCAGGGCATCGCGGCCCTCTTCAGCCGGGCGACCCTCGACCCAGTAGATCGCCTTACCCGCCATCTGCACCGCGTCGTAGCTGATGCTGGCCTGCGCGACGACCTCCGCTGAGACCGGGGAGGGCCATTCCCCGTACCGCGTCCGTGCGCTCATGTGCCTGCGCCCCGGAGGGCACGGGCCTGCTCATCCAGCGTTCGGGTGGCCGCCAGATGGCCGGCGGCCCACAAGACGTTTCGCAGCTGCCGTACCCGGCTGAGGCCGGCCATCGATCCGCGGGCGGCGAGGAGCGTCAGGGCCACGGAGCCCAGTCGCGCTGCCTCGTCGGCGTCCCCGCAGCGCAGCCGCGCGTGGGCCAGGCTGATCCGGACCTCCGCGCCGCGCCTGGCACACGGCTCGGGCAGGCCACCCAGAGCCTCCTCGAAGGCGATGACGGCTCGGTGGGGACGTCCGAGAGCCAAACAGCACTGCCCCCGACGGATGGCGAGGGCCGCATTGTCGAAGTCATACATCCAGGGATCCCTGTCATCGGTGCTCGCGTGGTCGAGATCGTCCTGCGCTTGCCCCAGGCACCTCATGGCGGAGCGGGCTTCTCCGAGGTGTCCGAGCGCCGTCGCGTGAAGGGCGACGAGCCAAGCCCTCGTGATCCTCGACAGCGAGCGCGGCGCCCCCTGCCGGGCGGAGGCGAGATAGCCAGCAGCAGCCCCCGGACCCTCGCGCTCGGCGGCTACCATCCCCTGATAGGCGCGGATGTAGGAGCGCAGGCCTGCGTCGCCCGCCTCCGTAACGGCGTCCGAGGCGAACCGATATCGCTGCAGCATGTGGAAATCGTCACCGAGGTCGTATCGGAGCCATGCCGCGAATCCTGCGGCTTCGGCGGCTGCCGAGGCGATCCGACGGCGAAACCGATCTGCGGGCGAGCCGTCCAACAGGGCGGCGAGCAGCCCGAGGTGCGACTCGACATGGGTGAGCATTTCGGCAGATTGCAGCTGGTGGTAGAGACGCCGCTGGCTGTCGGTGACCAGCTCGAGGTCATCCACGAGCGTTGCGCTGACATGAGAAGGGCGCCGCTGTCCGTGAGCAGGACGCGGCCAGTCAAGATCATCGTCTCCGAGAGCTCGGCGGGGAGTGCGTCCTCCGCGGCGTGCTGCTTCTCGCGCATTTCGCTCGTGTGCCTGCTCCTGGATCACGGCTGGCAGCAGGGCGAGCAACTGACCATTTGCCATCAAGGCCGCATCGCAGGCATCGACAAGGGCCTCCGACGGTACGGTCCCGCCCCGCTCGACTGCTCCGAGGTGCTGGTGGGAGTACCCGGTGAGTCCCCCCAGCTCCATCAGGGTGACAGCACGCCGCTTGCGAAGCTGACGCAGACGTGTGCCCAGCGCCGCGGCATCCGACGCAGAGGGATCCGGCTGCACGGGCGGTCGTCCAGGTCGCTTCCGGTGTACCGGCGTTCTCGGACTCCGGTCCGCCATCCGCGCCCCTTCGTTCATTTGCTGGTCGTTGCGAGCAAATCAGCACGTGTCGTCTCCTGCAGCTTGTCAGCCCGGTCTGTGGAAGGCGAGGGAGACGCCAGTGAGTCAGCCCCCAACGGCTCCATGCTCGTGGGAACGCACCTACCCGGGCACCGCCCGGGAGGTCGGTACGGCCCGCGGCTGGGTTCATGCGCTGCTCGACGGATACCCTGCGGCTGCCGACGCGGTGCAGGTATTCGGGGAACTGGCGAACAATGCGGTCATGCACACCGCCTCCGGCTTCCCCCGCGGTGCATTCCGTGTCGCGGTCGAGATGACCGAGGGAGGTGTCCGTCTCGCGGTCAGCGACCAGGGCGCCCGTACGGCGCCCTGCGCACTTCCCTTCGACACATCTAGGGATGGTGGCCGGGGGCTCGCCCTGGTTGCGGCATACACGTCGGGGCGCTGGTGGGTCACCGGAGATGACACCGGTCGGACTGTCACGGCCGAACTCCGCTGGGATGCGTCGTGAGGTGCCGGCCCCCCGCTGCGCACGTCCCGTCGGATCGCCCGGTGGGGGTGGGTAGTCCGGACGGGTGAACGACCCGTAGGCTTTGGGACGCGTTTTGCCAACCCAGAACCAAGAACAGGAACGGAGCGCAGTTGTGGCCACGGGGGATCATCCTCAGCCGCCGAACGGGCCCGACGACCCCTTCAGCTCAGCCGATCCGGGTACGCCCGGGGCCGAGGACACCCAGGTGCTCGCGGGCGGCGAGCCGCCGCCGGGGCGGCGCAACCGTACGACGCTCATCGCCGTCACGGCCGCCGTGCTTGTGGTCCTCGTCGCCGGTGGGACCTACGCCGTGCGGACCCTCGCGGGCGGGGGCACCCAGCCCGAGGAAGTGGTCCCGTCGAACGCTCTCGCCTTCACCGACGTCGACCTCGACCCGGCGGCGGGCCAGAAGATCGCCGCGGTGCGCTATCTGCGGCACTTCGAGCCGTTCATGGACGAGCTCAAGGAGGAGGGCGACATCCGCAAGACGCTCTTCGAGGCGGTCGCCGATGACACCGACGCCCTGCGGGGCGTGAGCTTCGACGAGGACGTCGCCCCATGGCTCGGCCAGCGCGCGGCGGTCGCCGTGCTGCCTACGGCGAGCGGGAGCGGCCCCGAGCCCGTCGCTGCGCTCCAGGTGTCCGACGAGGGCGAGGCCCGGCAGGGCGTACGCCACCTGCTCGACACGATGGCGGAGAACTCCGGGCAGGGAACGGCGGCCGGGCTGGTCGTCCGAGACGGCTACGCCATCGTCGCGCAGAGCCAGCAGGTCGCGGCGCGCGCCTCGAAGCAGGCGGAGAGCAAGAGCCTGGCCGACGACTCGACCTTCGCGGCGGACATGGCGAGCCTGGGTACCCCGGGTGTCGCCACGAGCTGGGTCGACATGGCAAGGCTCGGCAAGCAGCTCTCGCGGTCGCTGCCCGGCCAGCTGCGGGAGGCCGCCAGCGCCGGGTACTCCGGGCGGATGGCCTACGCGATCCGGTTCGACGCCGGCTACGCGGAGCTCGCGGGCCGGATGTTCGGGTGGAAGGGCGCCCCGCAGCTCTCGGGCTCGGCGCCGAACCACATCAGCGAGCTGCCGCAGAGCACCGTCGCGGCCTACAGCCTCACCCACGGGGACCAGTACGTGCACTCGGCGTGGCAGCGCTACGACAGGCTGCTGCAGCAGGTCCAGCCGGGCATCAGCCTCGACGAGCTGACGGCGCAGCTCGACGCGTTCTACGGCATCCGGCTGCCGGAGGATCTCCAGACCCTGCTCGGGAAGAGCTTCGTGCTGGCGCTCGATGGCAGGGGCCTCGACGGGGGCACGCCCCCACGGGCGGGGGCGCGCGTCGACACCGACACCGGGGATGCCAACGGCGTGCTCGACCGCGTCGACCGCCTCGCCCGCGACCAGGGCATCGCGCTTCCCTTCGTGCGCAGGGACACCGAGCGGGGGATCATCCTGGCGTCCACGCGGAGCTACGCAGAACGCCTCGACGCCTCGGGCGATCTGGGGCAGCAGGAGGCGTTCGTCAAGGCGGCACCTGGTGCCGCGAAGGCCGATCAGGCGCTCTGGGTCGACGTGGACAGGCTGGTGGGCCAGTTCAGTGGGCAGTTCGGGACGGGCCCCGGCGACCGGCGGGCCCTCGAGGTGCTGCGCAGCGTGGACGGCGTGGGCATGACCGCCCAGGTTCAGAGCAAGGGCGAGGCCGCCTTCCAGATCAGGGTCCTCGCGCGCTGAGCCGTGACCTGCCCGTGGCACCCTGGTCGCGATGAGGCTGCCCGCCGCACTCGCTGTGGTGACCCGGTACCGCCACGACGCCAGGACCGGCCTGATGCTCACGGCGCTGGTAGCGCTGCTCGGGATCCCGGCCGGACTGCTCTGGACGGCGGTGGCTCCTGAGATCGGCGTGGTGGTCCGCGGTCACGAGGTCTACTTCACCAACCCCGAGGACCCGGGGTTCATCGCCACCGACGGATGGTTCGCGGTGATCGGTGCCGTCGCTGGCCTGCTCACCGCCGCCCTGGCCTTCGCCGCATGGCGCGGGGTCGCCGCGGTGCTCGGGCTGGCCGTCGGCGGCGTCCTCGCGTCCCTGCTCGCCTGGCGGCTGGGTTACCAGCTGGGGCCGGCCGAGCCCGACCTGCACGGGCCCGCGGTCGCCGCCGGTGCCCGGCTCGCGGCCCCGCTCGACCTGCGCGCGCTCGGCGTGCTCTTCGCGTGGCCGATCTCCGCGATCACGCTCTTTCTCGCGCTCACCGCAGGCCTCGAGGCCGAACCGCCGCCACGGGACGCGCCCGCGGGCCCAGGTCCGCTGGCGCCGGACGCCTGGCCGTAGCGCGTCAGTTCGGCCCGGGGGCGATCTGCAGCAGGTCGAGGGCCGGCAGCGACGGGAGTGCGGCCATCACAGCGATCTCCTGCCCGAGCAGGCGGCGTTCGACGGCCAGCCGGCTCGTCGCGTCCTGCACGGCGATCAGGCGCTGCTTGGCGGCGAGCTCCACCACCAGGGAGGCCGCGACGAGGTAGGAAAGCACGACGGGGTCGTCGGGCAGGGTCGGGCGGGGCGCGCGGACCCCCCGGTGGATCGAGAGCAACGCGCCGCGGTAGGCGAGGTAGAGCCGGGCGACCTCCGCGGCGAGAGCTGCGGTACCCGCCTCCGAGCCCACCGGTTCCGGCAGCGTGTCGATGTCGCCCTGCAGGTAAGGGAGGGACTCGTCGAGGCCGACGAGCCGGAAGCGCCGCGCCCCCACCGCCACCAGGTCGAACCGCCCGTCGGCGTACTCCCTGACCTGTCGTACCTCGGCCGTGCACCCGACGTCGTGGAGCGCCCGCACGCCCTCCGCGCCGACCTCGTGGCCCTCCTTGATCGCGATGATCCCGAAGTGCCGCGGGGCGCCTTCCGGCAGGTGCGACAGGTCACGCACCAGACGGCGGTAGCGGTCTTCGAAGACGTGCAGCGGCAGCACGGCCCCTGGGTAGAGGACCGTCCCCAGCGGGAAGAGGGGCAGCCGTCGGGTCACCCCGCCAGACTAGATCCAACAGGCGCTGACCAGCAGGGAAGCGGGAGAGCGCGGGCCGGGCGCGCGGGCCCCTCGCGGGTGTGCGGCCCTGCCGTGCCGCCCGGTGTGCGGGCCTGCGCACGGCACGGCTCCCTACACTGGACCCGTGATCTCCCGCATCGACCTGCGCGGCCGGCGCTCCCATGACCATGACCATGACTATGAGGCCGTGCTGCCCCGGCCCGCCCTCGACGTCGGCGCGGCTCTCGACGACGTCCGCCCGATCATCGATGACGTGCGCGACCGCGGCGGGCCGGCGGTCAGGGAGATCACGATGCGCCTCGACGGCGTCGAGCTCGAGTCGACCCGGGTTCCTCCCGGGGCGGTCAAGGCGGCGGTCGCGGAGCTCGACCCGGCGCTTCGCCGCGCCCTCGAGGAGGCGATCCGCCGGACCCGCCGGGTCCACGAGGCGCAGCTCCGCGACGACGTCAGGGTCGAGGTCGCTCCCGGCGGCTTCGTCACCGAGCGCTGGGTCCCGGTGCGCCGCGTGGGGCTCTACGCGCCTGGCGGCCTCGTCGCCTACCCGAGCAGTGTGGTCATGAACGTGGTGCCCGCGCAGGTCGCGGGCGTGGCTTCGCTGGCCGTCGCCTCCCCGCCGCAGAGGGAGTCCGGCGGTCTCCCGCACCCCGCCGTGCTGGCCGCGTGCGGCATCCTCGGCGTCGATGAGGTGCACGCCGTCGGCGGGGCACAGGCGGTGGCGATGTTCGCCTACGGCACGCGGGACTGCCCCCGCGCCGACGTCGTGACGGGGCCGGGCAACGTCTACGTCGCCGCCGCCAAGCGCCTGCTCCAGGGCGTGATCGGCATCGACTCCGAGGCCGGCCCGACCGAGATCGCCATCCTCGCCGACGACTCCGCCGACCCTGCCCACCTCGCGGCGGACCTCATCGCGCAGGCCGAGCACGACCCGCAGGCGTGCTGCCTGCTCGTGACGCCGGACGCCGGCCTGCTCGACGCCGTCGACGCGGCGCTCGGGCCGCAGCTCGCGGCCACCAGGCACCGCGAGCGCATCGAGACCGCGCTCGCCGGCCAGTCGGCTCATGTCCTCGTCGACGATCTCGAGCAGGGGCTCGATGTCGTCGACAGCTGGGCGGCCGAGCACTTGGAGGTGATCACGCGCGACGCCCGCGAGTGGGCGGCCCGGGTCACCAACGCGGGCGCGATCTTCGTCGGGTCCCACACGCCGGTCTCGCTTGGCGACTACCTCGCGGGCTCGAACCACGTACTGCCCACGGGCGGGACCGCGCGGCACCGCGGTGGGCTGTCCGTGCAGTCCTTCCTGCGGGGCATCCACGTCGTCGACTACACCCCCAGGGCGCTCGCCGACGCGGCGCCGCACATCGACGCGCTCGGCGCGTCCGAGGATCTCGTCGCCCACGTGGCGGCGGTCCGCGCCCGGGTGGGGCCGGCGGGCGAGGGTTCGCCATGAGCTCGCACCAGCATCTCGACCAGGATCTGTTCCAGGCTCTGCCGATCCGTGACGACCTGCGGGGTCTCACGCCCTACGGCGCGCCGCAGCGCGACGTGCCGGTGCGGCTGAACACCAACGAGAACCCCCACCCGCCTCCGCCGGAGCTCGTCGCCGACCTGCAGGCGACGCTCGGTGCGGCGGGCGCCGCCCTCAACCGCTACCCCGATCGTGACGCGGCAGCGCTGCGGGCCGACCTCGCCGCCTACCTCACCGCCTCGCTTGGCCGCGCCGCCGGCCAGCGACTCACCTCAGCACACGTCTGGGCCGCGAACGGTTCCAACGAGGTCATCCAGCAGCTCCTGCAGGCCTTCGGCGGCCCGGGCCGGGCCGCCATGGGTTTCGAGCCGTCCTACTCGATGCACCGGCTGATCGCGATCGCCACGGCGACCCGCTGGAACAGCGCCCGGCGGGATGCGGACTCCACGCTCGACCCGGACCGCGCGGGCGCCGCCGTACGGGCGGAGCGGCCCGACGTCGTGTTCCTGACCTCGCCGAACAACCCGACCGGGACGGCCCTCCCGCTCCGGACCGTCGAGGCGGTGCTCGAGGCCGCGCCCGGCATGGTCGTCGTCGACGAGGCCTATATGGAGTTCGCCCGGGATCCCGCCGCGTCCGCGCTGCGGCTGCTGGCTGGCCACCCGCGGCTCGTCGTGACCCGCACGATGTCCAAGGCGTTCGCCCTGGCGGGGGCCAGACTGGGCTACCTCGCCGCCGACCCGGCGGTGGTGCAGGCGCTCCAGCTCGTCCGCCTGCCCTACCATCTCTCCGCGCTCACCCAGCACACCGCCCGGGTCGCGCTACGCCACACCGCGACACTGCTCGGCAGCGTCGACGCCGTGAAGGCGGAGCGCGACCGCCTCGCCGCCGGGCTGCGCGCGCTCGGCTGCGCGACGGTCGACTCGGACGCCAACTTCGTGCTGTTCGGGCGTTTCGACGACCAGGCGAAGGTGTGGCAGGCGCTCCTCGACCGCGGTGTACTGGTGCGCGACGTGGATCTGCCAGGCTGGCTGCGCGTGACCGCGGGCCTCGACCACGAGGTCAACGCGTTCCTCGCCGCCCTGAAGGAGGTCCTGTGACTGGTGACGGGCCGCGGGCGCGCGCCGGGCGCGTCAAGCGGGCGACCAGGGAGACCGACGTGCTCGTCGAGATCGATCTCGACGGGTCGGGAGTGATCGACGTCGCGACCGGCGTCGGGTTCTACGACCACATGCTCGCCCAGCTCGGCAAGCACGGGTGCTTCGACCTCACCGTGCGGACCGAGGGCGACCTGCACGTCGACGCCCACCACACCGTCGAGGACACCGCACTCGCTCTGGGTGAGGCGTTCGCGCAGGCGCTCGGCGACAAGGCCGGCATCCGGCGTTTCGGCGACGCGCTGGTGCCGCTCGACGAAGCGCTGGTGCAGGCGGCGGTCGACGTGTCGGGCCGGCCGTACGCCGTGCACCGCGAGCCGCCCGGCATGGTCCCCATGATCGGCGGCTACGACACCACTCTCACCCGCCACGTCTTCGAGTCGTTCGTGTCGACCGCGCGGGTCTGCCTGCACGTGCGGGTGCTCTCGGGCCGCAACGCGCACCACATCGTCGAGGCGCAGTTCAAGGGGGTCGCCAGGGCGCTGCGCGACGCGGTGGCCCCCGACCCGCGGGTCTCGGGCGTGCCGAGCACCAAGGGGCGCCTGTGAACCCCGTGAACCCCGTGAACCCCGTGGATCCTGTGGATCCTGTGGATCCTGTGAACAGGGTGCGTCGATGAGCCGCCCCCGCGTCGTCGTGCTCGACTACGGGTCGGGCAACCTGCGCTCCGCCGAGCGTGCGCTGGCCCGCGCCGGCGGGGACGTGACGGTGACCGCCGACCCGCGAGCGGCCCTGGAGGCCGACGGCCTCGTGGTCCCGGGTGTGGGGGCGTTCGCGGCCTGCATGCGGGGGTTGCGCGCGGTGCGCGGCGAGTGGCTCATCGGCCGCCGGCTGTCCGGGGGCCGTCCGGTGCTCGGCATCTGCGTGGGCATGCAGGTGCTGTTCGCCCGCGGCGTGGAGCACGGCGTCGAGACCGAGGGATGCGGCCAATGGCCCGGCACCGTCGACGGGCTGCGCGCCGACGTGCTGC
>JBOHCZ010000314.1:0-13352 GCA_050699195.1 Streptomycetales bacterium | reverse complement strand
TGCACGCCGAACACGCCAAGACGTGTCACTAGACGTTTACGGCTGTGTCACCACCCCGCAGGTCGCTGACCTGCACGTTTGTCCCCCGACGTGCCTCAGAACCCCGATTAGCTGCGGAACTCAGGTCCTGCGTCGCCCCCTGGAACATCTCCAGCCCGCCGGTTTTCAGATCGATCGCCACGAACGCTTCAAACTCGGCATCGTCGAACGCCTCACCGCCCGCAAGCCCACCACCGCGCAGCAGAACACCACGAGCGCGTGAGAAGAGGGGCGCGTTGAGTCCCCTTCCGGGCTCGAGCAGCTTCTACGGTGTCACGTCGCCGCGTGTCACCCCAGCGGCAGCCATCCGCGTGAGGCTGCAGTCAGTCCCGGCCAGGGTCAGGCTCGCGATCGGTGTGCGCGCCCTTGAGTTGGTCGAGCTCCGCGCGCAGGCGGGCCACCTCCGCGTCGCTCCCCGAACCGTCCTGGGTCTTTGTGGGTTGCTGAGCGTGGTCGGGCCGCTTGCTGGGGCCGCGCATCATGAACCACATCATCAGTCCCATGCCGATGGGGCACGCCAGCAGCGCGAGGCTCGGAATCAGATCGGACATCGGGTCACCTCAATTGTTCGTAGGAAGGTGGTGCGAGGTCGATGGCAGCGGCCTGGGCTGCGCGGCCGTAGCCGAACGGGCGCCAGCAGTTCGTGCACGGACACCACCTCAAGCCACCCTCGGACACGAGTACTAGACGCGCTAGTAGATACTGTTTCCCCTGCGTCGACCCGTTCAGCCTTACGAGTCGGGAACTCCATACTAAGCAATCTAGTAGATGTCGGAATCTCTCCGCGTTGTCCTGTGGAGGCCCATGCCTTGCCGGCCCTGTGGTCTGTGCCGCTGGCTTATCGCTGCCGCGGTGCTGGTGCTGGGCGGACTGAGTCTGCTGTTCGCAGCGCCGGCCGCGGAGGCCCACGCGACGCTGGTCGCCACGATCCCTCAGGCCGGGTATGGCGTGGCCGAGCCGCCGAAGGAGATCGGGCTCGTCTTCGACGAGAGCGTGCGGCCCGGCCCCCGCGGGATCGCCGTGGAGGGCCAAGCCCGAGGCGACATCGAGACCACGCGGGCACGGATGACGGGGAAGGGGCGGATCACCGTCCGCCCCCTGCGACCCCTCCCCGAGGGCAGGTACACCGTCCGCTGGCAGGTCCTCGGCGAGGACGGGCACACCGTGGAGGGCTCCTACGGTTTCGGGGTGGGCAGGAGCGCCCCCCAGGCGGGGCGCAGCGGTGGCACGAGCACTCCAGGTCTGCCGGCCGCGAGCGTGTTCCGCTGGCTCGTCTTCGCCGGACTCTGTCTTGCGCTCGGTGGGCTCGCTGGAGAGCGCCTCGTGCGGGACCGCATCGCCCACGCACCGCCTGAGCGCGCGCTGTCCGCTCCCCGGGCGCTTACGGGGCCAGGTGCTGTCATTGGCGCTGTCGGTGCCGCCGGCCTGGGGTTGCACCAGCTGGGCGCTGGAGACGTACTTTCCGGTGTCGGCGGGTTCTCTCCGGCCGAGCTGCTCGGTTCCCGGCCGGGAGTGTGGGTGGGCATCGAGTTCGTGGCCTTCCTGGTGGCCGGGCTCGCGGCGGGGCGCCGGCGCCGGCGGGTGGCGATACTCGCGCTGCTTGTCGCCGTGACCGGGGAGGCCGCCCGTAACCACCTCGGGACCGCGGAAGGTCCTGTGGGTGTGTTCGTCATGGCGGTGCACCTGCTCGCTGCGGCGCTGTGGGTGGGGGCGCTGGTCCACGTGGTGCGTACCACGCTGGGCTGGCGGGAAACGCCTGGGCAGGCCTGGGCGCTGGTTCGCATGTACGCCGTGGGGGCACTGATCGTCTACGCGATCGTGGTGCTCACGGGAACGATCGCCGCGATCCTGCTCGTGCCCAGCCTCGAGGACCTCGTCGCCAGCGGGTACGGACGGCTCCTGCTCGTCAAGATCGCGCTCGTGGCGCTGGCCACCGGCATCGCGGTCGCCGCCCGCGCCCACGTGCGGCGGCCAACGGCCGGCCAGCCGCTCCAGACCCTCGCGCGCGCCGAAGGCGCGGCCCTCGCGGCGGTACTGGGGGTGACGGCCGTCCTCACCTCACTCGGCGCTCCGCCAGACACCTCGCCGGCCCTCGCCTACCCGGACCCCGTCCGAGGCCCCGCGATACGGCTCGGCACCCTGGCTGGCCAGGTGACGACCAGCATCGTCGCGAGCGAGGGGCAGCTCGAGGTCCGGCTACGGACTCCCGAGTACGATCCCAGCGCCCAGCAGCCGTACCAGCTGCGGGGGACGCTGACCGGTCCTTCGGGTCGCCGGGAACGCCTCGCGCTGCGGCCCTGCGGCTCGGGATGCTACGTGAGCCCGGCGGGGTGGCGGCCCGGGCGCAGCACGGTTGCGCTGCGCGTGGATGCGCAGGGCTGGCACGGCGGCAATGCGCGCTTCCGTGTCCCCTGGCCGGTGCGTGAGCGCCCCGAGCTCCTCGACCGCGTCCTGCGCACCATGGCCCGCCGCGACTCGGTCGCGTTCGAGGAGACGGTGACCAGCGACACCTCCCGCCCCGCGCCCCTGAGCAGCACGCTCCGGATGAGCGGACCAGGACTCCTCGACTCCGAGCCCTACCGCTCCGGCGTCGTCGGCACGGTGGCCGAGCTGCGCCGGCACGGCGACGCCGTCGAGATCGCCTTCGCGATCACGGCGCAGGACTACTACGTCCGGCTTGTGGTGGGGCCCGGCGGGCGGCTCATCCGGGAACGCATCACCGCACCGAGCCACGTGATCTGGCACGACTTCGGCTATCCCACGCGATGAGCGCGCCCCTCCGGGGGAGGGCGCGCTCAGGTCGTGGGCGGCATACCGGAAGCTCCGACTCCATCGATGGGGCAGAAGCTCATCCGCAGTGGCTCCAGCGCGGGCGCCGCCGCGACCAGGACGGGTAGAGACAGGAGCGCAGCCAGTGCGACCACGCCGATGACGAGACGTGCGCGGCCGAGCGGCCGGGCGGGCGCGAGCAGGCGACGCACCCGCGCGAGAGCGGACGGCCCACCGGCGGCGAGTGCCGCCGCCGGAGCGGAGCCTTCGGCGAGGGTGACGAGCGCCGCCGCGACGGCGTGGCGCTCACAGCGATGGGCCGCGGCGTCGTCGGCGAGCATCTCGACGAGCCGGGCGATCTGCTCCCGGGCGTGCCGGAACAGCGGGACCCCCGCAAAGGCGCGCTCCAGGCCCGCGGCCGCGGCGAGGACCAGGTGGTGGCGTCCCCGCAGGTGCGCGCGCTCGTGCGCGAGGACGGCCTGGAGCTGCTCGGCATCCAGGCTCGCCAGGGCTGCGCTGGTGAGCACGATCTGCCGGCCCCTTCCCGGGAGGCAGTAGACCACCGGGACGTCGTGGTCGACGACCACGGCGTCCAGCGCGTCGTCACGACGGGCGATGAGGGCGAGCATGTCGCGCTGACGCCGCCGCTGCCTCCCCGCGGCCACCAGCGCGGCCGCGAGACAACAGCTGCCCCGAGCCCCCACCCCGACAGCCAAACCGGCGCCGAGCCCGCTCACCAGAACCCCGCCGGGTGTGGCGTACTGGGCGCGCAGCGCCATCTGGCAGGCGTCGATGAGGGCGGCCACATCGGTGGTGAACGCCACCGCGGGAACGACCAGCGCCGCCCCGCCGAGCACCACGGCCAGCACGGCCGAGACCGACACCGCCTGCCATACGGCGATGCCCAACCAGGGGGCCCGGTCCGGCCACTCCGCACGGCGCAGCACCGCAGCAGCGAGGGTGCCCAGCAGCAGCGTGTAGCCGAACAGCACCAGCGGCGCCGACACCGCTACCGGCCCTTCCGCCGGGCCGCATCCAGCGCCGCGCGCAGCTGGGTGACCTCCTTGGGATTCATCTGCTCGAAGAAGCGCACCAGCGCACCAGCGCGATCGCCGCTCGCGTCCAGGGCCTCCCGCATCAGCTGCGCGCCGTGCTCCTCACGCGTCCGCACCGCCCAATAGCGGTACGCCCGACCGTCGCGCTCCCGTGCGAGGGCCCCCTTGCGATGCAGGTTGTCCATCACGCTCATCACCGTCGTGTAGGCGAGCCGCCGCTCGCGCAGCAGATCCTCGAGCACCTCCCGCACACTCACGGTCTGCGTCCTGGACCACACCCGGTCCATGATCACGGCTTCCAGCTCTCCGAACGGACGCACGCCAGCGCCTCCCTGACGGTACGAGCCGGCGTCACCCGCCGACGGGCCCTTTGCTCCTCACCGCCATCGTAGACGACACCGGTACGGGCGGCCCCCGGGCGAGATCACGGACACAACCACCATGTACTAAGCTTTGTAGTAGAAGATTGGTGAGGAGGCGCCCCGCATGAGGTGCTACGACAAGAGGGTTCTGGTGGCGGTCGGTGTGGGGGCCGCGGCCGTGCTGGCGTTCTGGCCGCAGACCGCCGCCGTCGCGCTGCCGGCGCTGCTGCTCGCCGCCTGTCCGCTGTCGATGCTGCTTATGACGCGGGGCAACCGCGGCGGCCGGGGGTGTGACGCCGGCCGGTCCCATACCTCGCATGAGCGGGACGCCGAGATCGCGCGGCTGCGGGAGGAGATCAACACCCTAAGAGCCCAGCATCAGACACGCCCCGCGCCCGAGCGCCAGTAGAGCGGCACGGATCGCCGCCATGGTCGCCGCTGCTGGTCGGTGGGGGCCCGCACACGTTGGCGCCATCATGCTCGTTAGCCCTGCTGGGCGTGGGCGACAGGGTCTTCTTGGGGGCCTGGATCCGTGACCCGCGCGGACGAACCGATCCGGAGGTACATGGCATGAAGCAGTCCACCTACACCGTCAGGGGTATGACCTGTGGTCACTGCGCCGATTCGGTCACCGAGGAGCTGACGTCCATCGCCGGGGTACGACAGGTCGAGGTCGATGTCGGGTCCGGCCGGGTCGTGGTGACCAGCGACAGCGTGGTGCCGGCCGAGGCCGTGCGGGCCGCCGTCACCGAGGCCGGCTTCGAGTTGGTCGCATGAAGCCCGCGGTCAAGTTGTCCGCCTACGGCCTGTCAGTTGCCGTGATGTTCGCAGGCGGGTGGACGGCAGGTGGTGCGGTCGGGCCGCTGGGTGCGAACGCGCCCACCGGCACCGCCGCGCGCCACCCCGCCCAGGCGGCCGATCACGGTGGCGCTGACAGCGGTGGCGCTGACCACAGCGCCGCCGCAACCACCACGACCGTTCCCCCGCCAGGACCGACTGACCCGGCTGCGCGGCAGGGGCAGCCGTCGACGCCGGGCAGCCCCGATGCGCCTGCCGCGCCGACGGCGCCTGCCGTGGCCGCCCCACCGTCCCTGGCGGCGATGCCTGCAGCACCCACGCGTGCTCCGGCCGGCCCACCGACAGGCCAGGGCGGCAAGCCATCCGAACCGGTCGCCCGTGAACCTGCTCCACAGCGGGGCGAGCCCCGTGCCGACTGTGACGAAGTCGGCGGCCACGAGGCCGGGCGGGCCGGCGGCCACCATCGCTGTCACCACCAGTACGAGCAGGGAAGGGGGCACCGGTGAGCTCCACGGTGCGCCACGAGGGGCAGCCGGTGCCCGATGTGCAGCAGGTTGAGTTGTCGATCGGCGGGATGACCTGCGGGTCGTGTGCGGCGCGGGTTGAGCGCAAGCTGAACAAGCTCGACGGGGTGACGGCGACGGTCAACTTCGCCACCGAGAAGGCCAGGGTCGCCTTCCCCGTCGAACTGTCCACAGCGGATGTGGTGAAGGTGGTCGAGGACACCGGCTACACCGCCAGGCTGCCTGGGCCCACCCCGACCGGCGAACCGGAGGCGCCGGATGGTGCGGAGCCCTACGACGACCACACCCGCGCGCTGCGTCAGCGGATGCTCGGCTCGGTTGCCCTCGCCGTTCCGGTGATCGTGCTGGCGATGGTGCCGCCGCTGCAGTTCACCAACTGGCAGTGGGCTTCGCTCACGTTGGCGGCGCCGGCGGTGGTGTGGGGCGCGTGGCCGTGCCACAGCGCGGCGTGGACCAACCTGCGGCATGGCGCCGCCACGATGGACACGTTGATCTCGCTCGGGGTGGCCGCGGTGTTCGGCTGGTCGCTGTATGCGTTGTTCCTCGGCGAGGCGGGCATGCCGGGTCTGCGCCACGGGTTCTCGCTGACCGTGGAGCGCGGGATGGCCGGCCAGAACATCTACCTGGAGGTGGCCACGGGTCTGACCGCGGCGATCCTGGCGGGTCGGTTCTTCGAGGCCCGCTCCAAGCGCCGTGCTGGGGCGGCGCTGCGGGCACTGCTGGAGTTGGGCGCCAAGGATGTCGCGGTGCTGCGTGGGGGCCGGGAGGAGCGCATCCCGATCGAGGAGCTCGCTGTGAGTGATCGGTTCGTGGCGCGCCCTGGGGAGAAGATCGCCACCGATGGTGTCGTCGAGGAGGGCAGCTCGGCGGTCGACGCGAGCATGCTCACCGGGGAGTCGGTGCCGGTGGAGGTCGGCCCGGGCGATGCTGTAGTCGGCGCCACGGTGAACGCGGGTGGCCGGTTGGTGGTGCGCGCGAGCAGGGTCGGTTCGGATACCCAGCTGGCGCAGATGGCGAAGCTGGTCGAGGACGCCCAGAGCGGTAAGGCCGAGATCCAGCGGCTGGCCGACCGGGTCTCGGCGGTGTTCGTGCCCGTCGTGATCGCACTCGCGGTGGGCACGCTGGGCTTCTGGCTGGGTGCCGGTGCTGGTTCGGCGACGGCGTTCAGCGCGGCGGTCGCGGTGCTGATCATCGCCTGCCCGTGCGGGCTCGGGCTGGCCACCCCGACCGCGCTGCTGGTCGGTACCGGTCGGGGCGCCCAGATGGGGATCCTGATCAAGGGCCCGGAGGTACTGGAGTCCACCCGACGTATCGACACCGTGGTGCTCGACAAGACCGGAACCGTCACCACCGCCGCGATGAGCCTGCTCAGCGTGCACCCCACGGAGGGCGTGGACGAGGCGGAGGCGCTGCGGCTGGCCGGTGCCCTCGAGCATGCCTCCGAGCACCCCATCGCCAAGGCCATCGCCACCGCCGCACAGGAACGCGGGGGCGCACTTCCTGCCGTCGAGGACTTCACCAACTCCGAAGGCCTCGGCGTGGTGGGGGTCGTCGAGGGCCGTACGGTGCTGGCGGGACGCGCCTCGCTGCTGGCGCAGTGGAGCGTCGGCCTGCCCGAGGACCTGCAGGTGGCCAAGAAGCAGGCCGAGTCCCAGAGCCGCACCGCCGTTGTGGTCGCCTGGGACGGCAAGGCTCGCGCCGTGCTCGTCGTCGCCGACACGATCAAACCCACCTCCGCCGAAGCCATCCGCGGCCTGCGGGCGCTCGCGCTGCGGCCGGTGCTACTCACCGGTGACAACGAGATCGCGGCGAAGGCGGTTGCCGCCGAGGTCGGCATCGCCGAGGTGATCGCCGAGGTGCTGCCCAAGGACAAGGTCGACGTGATCAAGCGCCTGCAAGGTGAGGGCCGCACGGTGGCGATGGTCGGCGACGGGGTCAATGACGCCGCCGCACTCGCCCAGGCCGACCTCGGCCTGGCCATGGGCACCGGAACCGACGTGGCCATCGAGGCGTCGGATCTCACCCTCGTGCGCGGCGACTTGCGGGCCGCGGTCGACGCGATCCGGCTGGCCCGCCGCACCCTGCGCACGATCAAGGGCAACCTGTTCTGGGCGTTCGCCTACAACGTCGCCGCCCTGCCGCTAGCCGCCTTCGGGCTGCTCAACCCACTGATCGCCGGCGCGGCGATGGCATTGTCCAGCGTGTTCGTGGTGTCCAACAGCCTGCGCCTGCGCAGCTTCCGCAGCACGTCCGGGCAGCAGACATGACAGGGCAAACGCGAACGCGTGCGCATTTCTCCGCAGGAGGCTTTTCGTGAACCTCGCAGCTGTCTTGTTCACTGGCCTGTTCGCCGGTGGCGTGTCCTGCGCCGCCGTGCAGGGCGGCCTGCTCACCGGATTGCTCGCCCGGCAGCGGGCCACGAACGCCGAACCCGCCCGACCACCCCGGCGTGCCGAAGGCCGTACCCGTCACGCCGACGGCGCCCACTCCCGCAAGAGCGCGACGCGTTCGGTGCAGACGGCGCGGCGACCCACCTGGCGCGCGCAACTCGGCGACGACCTCGCCCCGGTCGGCGGGTTCCTGGCCGGCAAGCTCGTCTCGCACACCCTGCTCGGTGCGCTGCTGGGCGCCGTAGGCGGGGCAGCGGAGCTCTCTGTCGGAGCACGCACGTGGCTGCAAATCGGCGCGGGTGCCCTGATCATCGCCTTCGGTCTTGCTCAACTGGGCGTGCCGGGCTTCCGCGGCATCGTCATCGAGCCGCCGCCGTCATGGATGAAGATCGTCCGCAACCGGGCCCGCTCCCAGGCCGCGCTGGCACCGGCGTTGCTCGGCATGGCAACGGTGCTGGTTCCGTGCGGGGTGACGCTGTCGGTGGAGGCGCTGGCGTTGACCTCCGGGTCCGCGCTGGCGGGCGCGGCCACGATGGCGGTGTTCGTGATCGGCACCGGCCCGCTGTTCGCCGTCATGGGTTACGCCGCCCGGAAGGCAGCCACCGCGTGGCGGGGCCGGCTCGCCGTGATTACCGGGCTGGTGGTGCTGGGGATGGGACTCTACACCCTCAACGGTGGCCTGGAACTCGCCGGATCGCCGCTGGCGGCAAGCCGGATCGCCCACACTGCCGACACCCCGCAAACACCCCCCGACACCTCGGCCGCCTCCGCCACCGACGGACGCCAGAGCGTGGTCATCACAGCCCGCACCGGCTCCTACAGCCCGACCAACGTCCAGGCCCGTTCCGGGGTGCCCACCACCCTCGTGGTGCGCTCGGAAGGTGCCCAGGGCTGCATCCGGGCCTTCACCATCCCCGACCGCAACGTCCAAAAGATCCTCCCGGCCACGGGGGAGACCCGCATCAACCTGGGGCCGCTGCAGCCCGGTCGGCTCTACTACGCCTGCGGCATGGGCATGTACTCCGGCGTCATCACCATCGTCTGAGCAAGCCTGAGCAAGGAGAACCACCCGTGTCCACCACCACACACACCTTCCGTATCGAGGGCATGCACTGCGCCAGTTGCGCGATGCTCATCGACGACGCCCTGGAAGAGCTCCCCGGCGTGCGCCGCACCCAGACCACGACCAAACACCGACTCAGCACCGTCGAGCTCGATGTGAGCACAAACAGCCCGCAGGACGTGATCACCGCGATCGAAGACCTCGGATACCGTGCCACGCCCTTGCTGTGACCCGGGTGGACACGAAGGCACTCGTGGACCTCACCTGACACAGGCGAAATGAACCCAAACAACATGAAAGGGACGGTATGGCCGTCACGCAGCAGCCGCGCCGAGAGCGGGTCTTCGCGACCGTCTACGACCGCATGAGCCGTCCCGCCGAGGACCGCTGGCTCGGCCAGCTGCGTTCCCGGCTCCTCGGGAGCCTCACCGGGACCGTCCTGGACCTCGGCGCGGGGACCGGGGCGAACCTGCGGCACTATCGAGCGGCCGAGCGGGTCGTGCTGGCCGAGCCGAGCGCCGCGATGCGCGAGCGCCTGCAGCTGAAGCTGCCCGAATCGCGCGTCCCGGCCGAGGTGACCGACGCCGCAGCAGAAGACCTGCCCTACGACGACGACAGCTTCGACGCCGCCGTCTTCACCCTCGTCCTCTGCTCGGTCACCGATCCCGAGCTGGCGCTCGCCGAAGCCCGCCGCGTCCTCAAGCCCCGCGGGCGGCTGGTCTTCGTCGAGCACGTAAGGTCCCCCGGCCCTCTCGGACCCTGGCAAGATCGCCTCGACCGGCCGTGGTCCTGGCTCGCCGCCGGCTGTCACGCCAACCGCGACACGCGAGCAGCGATCGACCGTGCGGGGTTCAGAGTCGAAGAGTGCGACACGTTCCGCCCTCGGCCCAGCTTCTTCTTTGCCAGCCCGTTCAGCGCCGGCACCGCAACGACGGCGGAAGACCCATCGTCAAGGACATGACCCGGTCCCCGGGACAAGCACCGTCCGCGGCGATCCCACACCGCGGCAACCGTGCTCCCCTCAATCCGACAGCCCCGATATCCGCCGCAGGTACTCATCCTCATCGATCTCACCCCGCGCGTAGCGGCCGCGCAGGATCTCCTCAGGAGTCTCCCCGCGCCGCACACTGGACCGCTCTCCCCGCCCGAGGGCACGCGCCAACCAGACGGCCCCCAACACAGCAACGGCGAGAACCGCAAGGCCGACTAGCGCCCACACGAACATCCAGACACCCATGGCGCCCATCATGTCCCGCATCACACACCTCCACGACCGCGTCGACGGGAAACACCCGAACTCCCCGGGCCCAGGCAGACTCGCCATGTGACCCTTGGCTTCCGCCGGTTCGAGAAGTTCTACTAGTTAGGATAATAGAAACTTCTTGGGCGTCGGTTGCTGACGTCGATCACAATCTCGCAGGCTGCCTGCTTCTCGATGCCACGGCATCCTTCGGCCCTGTACATCACCGCTGGCTACAATCTCGCCGAGGGCGTCCGTCGCGGTCGCCGCCGGGGCGGCGGGCCTCCTCCACTGCGCTGGTCGGGTTCGGGCCTGGACTCCGTCGTTGAAGTCTCCTCAGCGGAGGTGGCGATCTGGCACTTCCACTCCCCGATACCACAGACCCGTGAACCGGCTGATCGGCCTGTCGCTCTTCGCACTGGCGGGCTGGATCACCGGCGACTCGATTTCGTCATCTGGTCGGCGGGGAGGCCGCGTCCTCCCCGGTCGGCACCGGGGCCGGAGGCGGCCACCATCGACCAGCTGGGTCGCGCGGACGGTCATCGCTCGCACGCTGTCCTTGTCGGGCCGGCGCTGCGCTTCCGGTTGGTCGAGCGGCGGAGAGACTGGCTCCTACCTGCTTTCCGATCTGCCGCGCGTCGTGCGCGATCTGACGGATGTTGCCGGTGAAGGGATGGCTGTAGCCGATGAAGTAGAGATGGGGTGCCTGCGGGTGCGTCTGTGGTCCGTGGATGATGGGTCCCCCGCGCTCGTCGAGGAGGCCAAGGTGGCCGACCAGGGGTTCCAGGGCGCATCGATAGCCCGTGCAGGCGATCAGAGCATCCGGCTCGAGGCGGCTGCCGTCCTTGCACACGACACCACACTCGTCGAAGGCCGTGACCGCCTGCACGATACGTATCCGGCCCGCCTTGAGGTGGCCAACGAAGCCGGTATCGATGATCGATGTCACGCGATCCCGCAGGTACTTCGTGTACATTCCCTCTTCAGGTCGGGGCAGCCGAGAAGAAGCGGGAATGGAACATCGACCCTGAGCGCCCAGTAGATTCGAGCCTTCAGCTCGGTGGCCGAAAGAGAGTCCAAGTATAGCGTGGCATCCGGATCCGGAGCCGAGCTCCCCTCAACTCGAGCACACTGCAGGTAGAGGCTGGACAAGAGGTGGATCAATGCATGATCGACCGTGTCGAGGTTGGCTGGAGAGCGAGTGGGGGAACCGCCAGTGCCACCAGTCTCGGCTGACATACAAGATGACCTCCCTACCTTTCCTCCAGCCGAGCTTGGGACGTGGAAGACGGTCGGAACAGCACCAATGGGCAGGTCTCAACTGCGTCGTCGTGCAGGCATGCTCAACCGCGTACCCAAAGGGGCACCCCCTGCGACGTCCCTGGCGGGAACCCATCGGGAACCGCGATCTCCGATGCGAGGGTCGGACCGCCCCCAACTTCTTCAGCTTTACCCTTGGTCGCCTCCTGAGGTCTCACAGAAACCGCGAGCGGCTCCAGGTGATCAAAGGCTGCGCATCCCGTTCGACCACTCGATGCGGGGTGCGGGTGAGCAGCGCCACGCACGCGACGTACCCGTAACCAGGGCACAAGTCGCTGAGCTGTACTGGCTCGTCGAACGGCGGTTGTGCGGTCCAGGTCAACAGCCGCGGTGGTTCGTCAGCTGCGGAGACAACGAGCGTGGTCAGCGGCACCGCCAGACCGTCACCGCTGGCCTTGAGTACAGCCTCCTTGCGGGTCCAGTAGCGCAGGAAGCCTGCCGGTTGGTCCACCTTGGGCAGCCGCCGCAGCGCGCACCGCTCGAAGGGCGAGAGTACGTGGTCGGCGAGCACCAGGTGATCCCGGTCGGGCCGCAGTCCCTCAACATCGACGCCCACCGGCACGCCGCGCGTGACAGCTACCACCGCCCGATTCCCCGAGTGGGAGAGCGACAGCTCCATGTTGGCAGACGGGTCGATGAGGTGTTGGGTGCAGGCGACATGGACCTAGGTCAGTCGACCGGCGGCCCGGGCGGGGGTCTCATCGACGTGGAGTCGCCCGGCGGTGCGCAGCAGGTCAGGCACGTGCGGCAGGAACGTGTCCTCCAACGCCGCGGCGGCGCGGCCGCGCAGCCCGGCTAGCCACCCGGTCGACGGCGCCACACCGACCATCCCGGCGACCAGCCGGCCGGCGCGGTGCACGGGCACGTAGTGCCCACAGATCACGTTGGCCGCCTGCACGGCGGCCTCCGGCCCGTACTGGACGGGTGCGACCACCCCCGCCGGTACCTGCCCGGTGGTGGCCCGCCCGCCCCGGACGCACCGGCGGGTCTGGACCTGGTACTCGCTCACCCGCGGCGATGGTGGAGGCGCCATGTCGAACACCTGCCGCCGCGCCAGACTGGTCACCGGCGCCTCATCCAGGCCGGCGCCGCAGCGCGGCGATCGTCAACACCTGCTCCGTGGCCGCCACCGCCGGCCGCGGGCCTTCTTCGACACGATCTGGGCGCGCCGGCGCACACCGACGCGGCACACACCACGATCGCGTCGGGGATCTCCACCTGCCCCAGCGTGCTGCCCTCACCGCCGGGCTGCTTACCCGGGCGCCGCCCCGATGCCTCCCGCGACGAAGTCCGCTACGCCTTGCGATACGGGCCATCCGAACTCGGTGGACGCGAAGAGTTCGACGAATCCTGACCCAGCCTGGCCTCCAGGTCGGCGACCCGCTGCCTCAACGTCGCGACCTCAACCCGCAACTCATCGATCACCCGAGCCTGAGCAACCACCAGCGCGAGAAGATCCCCACGCCACAGCCCCTCCAGACCCGACACCCAAAGATCCAAACACCAGCCTCACAACCATGCGAACTCTCCCATCACGGGCGTGTCGACCGGCTGAATAGCTACCGGCGTTCCTGTCGCGGAGGCAGCTCGTCGTGCGGCAACTCCACAGAGGTGATCCATCGCCGGTACGAGGGCTTCGTCGACGATCAGGAGAGGACCATTAACGGCTCTTCAGAGTTCCGGTGGGGGTGAGCGGCGCGCCGGTGAGGGTGTGATGGCGGGGTGAGAGGCGTCGAGGCCTCCAAGATCGGGAGCGACCAAGCTACCCGGATCGGAAGGCCTCGACGTTGTC
>JBOHCZ010000313.1:0-9624 GCA_050699195.1 Streptomycetales bacterium | reverse complement strand
GCCCCGGGCTTCAGTGAGCTCGACAACGGCGCCGGCGCCCCGGCCCGCGCCGCGGTGACCGGCCGCACCGACCGCCCGAGCCGGCCGGCGACGGTCACGCTGGACGACGGCACCGAGTGCGAGATCGACCACGGCTCGGTGGTGATCGCGGCGATCACCTCCTGCACCAACACCTCCAACCCGCACGTGATGGTGGGCGCCGCGCTGCTCGCGAAGAAGGCCGTGGAGCGTGGCCTGGCGCGCAAGCCGTGGGTCAAGACCACGCTCGCCCCCGGCTCGAAGGTGGTCATGGACTACTACGAGCGGGCCGGCCTCACCCCGTACCTCGAGAAGCTCGGTTTCCACCTCGTCGGGTACGGCTGTACGACCTGCATCGGCAACTCGGGGCCGCTGCTGGACCCGGTCAGCCGGGCGGTGCACGAGAACGACCTCGCGGTGGTGTCGGTGCTGTCGGGGAACCGCAACTTCGAGGGCCGCATCAACTCCGACGTGAAGATGAACTACCTCGCGTCGCCGCCGCTGTGCGTGGCCTACGCCCTTGTGGGCTCGATGGACGTCGACATCACGCGCGAGCCGCTGGGCGCGGATCAGGACGGGCGGCCGGTGTACCTCTCCGACGTCTGGCCGTCCAGCCAGGAGATCGAGGACGTGGTCGCCTCTGCGATCGCCTCCGAGATGTTCACCCGCGACTACGCCGACGTGTTCGCTGGCGACGAGCGCTGGACCGGGCTACCGGTGCCGACCGGCGACCTGTTCGCGTGGGACGAGGCGTCGACCTACGTGCGCAGGCCGCCCTACTTCGACGGCATGGGCGTCGAGCCGCAGCCGCTGCGCGACATCGCCGGCGCCCGGGTGCTCGCCGTGCTCGGCGACTCGGTGACCACCGACCACATCTCACCGGCCGGAGCGATCAAACCCGACAGCCCCGCGGGGCGGTACCTGATCGAGCGCGGCGTCGAGCGTAAGGACTTCAACTCCTACGGCTCGCGTCGCGGCAACCACGAGGTGATGATCCGGGGGACCTTCGCCAACATCCGGCTGCGCAACAAGCTCGTGCCCGGCGTCGAGGGCGGCGTGACCACGAAGTTCCCCGAGGGGGAACGGCAGACCATCTACGACGCGGCGGCAGCCTACGCCGACCAGGCGGTGCCGCTGGTCATCCTCGCGGGCAAGGAGTACGGCTCGGGGTCCTCCCGCGACTGGGCGGCCAAGGGCACGGCACTGCTCGGGGTGCGGGCGGTGATCGCCGAGTCGTACGAGCGTATCCACCGGTCGAACCTCCTCGGGATGGGCGTGCTGCCCCTGCAGTTCCCTGCCGGGGAGAGCGCGGAGTCGCTCGGGCTCACCGGCGAGGAGACGTTCGACGTCGCCGGCGTCGAGGCGATGAACGACGGTGGGACGCCGCGCAGGGTCACCGTGCGGGCGCACGGGCCGCAGGGCGTGACGGAGTTCGAGGGGACGGTGCGCATCGACACCCCCGGCGAGGCGGCCTACTACCGCAACGGCGGGATCATGCCCTACGTGCTGCGCCAGCTGCTCCAGCGCTGACGCCTGTCTCGCCGGGCACCCGCCCTGCGGGCGGCGGACGTCACAACCGGCGGCGGAACTCCCGCCCGCGCAGCGCCTCCTCCACCAGGCTGACCGCCCGGGAGATCGCGGCGAGCCGAGCGCCCTCCCGCTGGTAGGCGGCGACCGCCGCCTCCACGGCCTCGGGTGGCGCGACATCGCGCAGCTCGGTGCGCGCGACCGCAAGGCCGTGGCGCGCCCCGCGTGCGGCGGCGTCCACGTGGTGGGCGGCGAAGCGGGCGAGGATCACCGGATGGCGGCGCAGCACGCCGTACCTGCGGTACTCGACCGGCACCAGGTCGAACAGCCATCCCTCGGCGGTGCGTTGCCAGCCCGGCGCACCGGGAGGCAGCACCTCCTGCGGCCAGCCCGCCGGCACGTGGTCCGTCACCCCTTCAGGGTGTTCCGGTGACGTTGCGCAATCGTTACCGCTTCGGCACGCCGGGTGACATCGAAAGGGGTAGCTACCGCCATACCCAGGCAATACGGTGCGTCGAGCGTTCTCGGCTGCCGAGCGCTCGCGACCCGGGCGGGGTCGAGGGGACACAGAAGGGATCCGAGCCCATGCGCAAGGGGATGCTCCGCACGATCTGCCTCGGCGTGGCCGCGGTACTGGGGTTGGCCGCGTGCGGTCAGGGCGGTGGCCAGCAGGGCGGTGGCGGGCCGGGTACGAGCGGAGGCGAGGCCGGCAAGATCGGTGTCATCCTCCCCGACACCAAGTCCTCGGCGCGCTGGGAGACCGCCGACCGCAAGTACCTCGGCCAGGCCTTCGAGGCCGCAGGCGTGGCCTACGACATCCAGAACGCCCAGGGTGACAAGCAGCAGTTCCAGACGATCGCCGACCAGATGATCACGAAGGGCGTCACCGTCCTGATGATCGTCAACCTGGACAGCGGCACCGGCAGTGCGGTCATCAAGAAGGCCGAGTCCCAGGGCGTCGCGACGATCGACTACGACCGGCTCACCCTCGGTGGCGGCGCCGAGTACTACGTGAGCTTCGACAACACCCGGGTCGGCGAGCTGCAGGGCCGGGGCCTGGCGAAATGCCTCGACGAGCAGGGCGTGAAGGAGCCGACGGTCGCCGAGCTCAACGGCGCGCCCACCGACAACAACGCGACGCTGTTCAAAAACGGCTACGACTCCGTCCTGGACCCGATGTACGACGCGGGTGAGTACACCAAGGGCCCGGACCAGTGGGTCCCCGATTGGGACAACCAGCAGGCCGGGACGATCTTCGAGCAGATGCTCACCAAGGAGCCCGGAGTCGACGGCGTGCTCGCCGCGAATGACGGTCTTGCGAACTCGGTGATCGCGATCCTGAAGAAGAACAAGCTCAACGGCAAGGTCCCGGTCACCGGCCAGGACGCGACCCTGCAGGGCCTGCAGCACATCCTCAACGGTGACCAGTGCATGACGGTCTACAAGGCGATCAAGAAGGAGGCCGACGCCGCGGCCCGGCTCGCGCTCTCGCTGCTCGAGGGCAAGAAGGGCAAGACCAACGGCACGGTCTTCGACCCCGAGGGCAAGCGGAAGGTCCCCTCGGTACTCCTCGAGCCGGTCGCGATCTTCCAGGACAACGTCGGCACCGTCGTCGAGGACGGATTCGTCGCCAAGGAGGACCTGTGCGCCGGGACCTTCGCAGCCAAGTGTGCGAAGGCCGGCATCGAGTGACGGCCCGCTGGTAGGTCCTGGCAGGTCAGGAGTACTCGATGAGCGGCAGTCCCGTCCTGGAGATGCGCGGGGTCAACAAGAGCTTCGGCGCGGTCCACGCCCTGCGCGACGTCCGCTTCGCGGCCTACCGGGGCGAGGTGACCGCCCTGGTCGGTGACAACGGGGCCGGCAAGTCGACCCTCGTCAAGTGCATCAGCGGGGTCCACCCGGTCGACTCGGGTGAGTACTGGTTCGAGGGGCGGCGGGTCCAGGTCCACGGCCCGCGCGACGCCGCTGCGCTCGGGGTCGAGATCGTGTACCAGGATCTGGCGCTCTGCGACAACCTCGACATCGTCGCGAACATGTTCCTCGGCCGCGAGCGGCGTTCGGGGATCGTCCTTGACGAGCCCGTGATGGAGAAGATGGCCGCCCGCACGCTGGCCGACCTCTCCGTGCGGTCCGTGACCTCGCTGCGCCAGCCCGCCGCGAGCCTGTCAGGTGGCCAGCGCCAGACGGTGGCGATCGCCAAGGCGGTGCTGTGGGACAGCAAGGTCGTCGTGCTCGACGAGCCGACCGCAGCCCTGGGAGTCGCCCAGACCGAGCAGGTCCTCGGGCTGGTACGGCAGCTCGCCGCCAACGGTCTGGCGGTGGTGTTCATCTCGCACAACATGAACGACGTGTTGGCGGTCGCGGACCGGATCGCGACGCTCTATCTCGGCCAGCTCGCCGCCGAGGTCAGGACGTCCGAGGTGACCCACGCGCAGGTGGTCGAGCTGATCACGACCGGCCGGTCCGGCGACATCGGTATCCCGGCATGAGCGCCGCGACCACCCAGCCGGTCCGGGAGCGCGATCTGGCCGCGGCGGGTGATCCCGGACTGCTGGCCGCCGCGCGCGCCTACATCGACCGAGTCCGCGGCGGTGAGATGGGATCGCTGCCTGCCGTACTCGGCATCGTCGTGCTCTGCGTGGTCTTCTCCCTCCTGCGCCCCAGCTTCTTCTCCGCGCTGAACTTCGCGAACCTGCTCGTGCAGGGCGCGTCGATCACGGTCATCGCGATGGGTCTGGTGTTCGTCCTCCTCGTCGGGGAGATCGACCTCTCGGCGGGGCTGACCAGCGGCGTCGCAGGTGCGGTCCTGGCCGAGGTGCTCACCGTCCAGGGTCACCCGCTGGCCGTGGCACTGGCTGCCGCCCTGCTGACCGGCACGGCGGTCGGCCTCACGCTGGGCTCGCTCGTCGCCAAGATCGGCATCCCGTCGTTCGTCGTGACACTGGCCGCGTTCCTGGGGTTTCAGGGCGTCGTCCTGCTGATCATCGGGACCGGCGGCAACGTGACCATCCGGGACAGCGTGATCCTCGCGATCGCCAACGAGACGGTCCCGCCCGCACTCGGCCTGCTGCTCTGCGCGGTACTCGTGGTGGGCTATGCCGTAGCGCAGGCGCTCCAGCGGGTGCGCCGGCGGCGTCAGGGCGTGGGAGTGGCGCCCCCCACCGTCATCGCCGTACGCATCGCCACCCTCGCGGTCGTCACGGGGGCCGCCGTCTACGTCCTCAACCTCGAGCGCAGCCGCAACCCCGCCCTGGTATCGCTGCGTGGGGTGCCTGTCGTGGTCCCGCTCATCGTCGTCCTGCTCCTCGTACTGACCTTCGTGCTGCGGCGCACGGTCTTCGGGCGGCACATCTACGCGGTCGGGGGGAGCCGCGAGGCGGCCCGCCGTTCTGGGATCAACGTCGACCGGATCCGGATCGCCGCGTTCATGATCGGCTCCACCATGGCCGCGGTCGGGGGGATCATCGCGGCTTCCCGGGCGAACTCGGTCGACCCGAACGCCGGCGGCAGCAACACCCTCCTCTACGCCGTGGGTGCCGCCGTGATCGGGGGCACCTCCCTGTTCGGGGGAAGGGGCCGGGTGCTCAACGCGATCCTCGGCGGTGCCGTCATCGCGATCATCGACAACGGCATGGGACTGATGGGTTACAGCGCCGGGGTGCGCTACGTCGTCACCGGTGTCGTGCTGCTCGTCGCGGCCGGAGTCGACGCGCTGTCGAGGAAGCGGGCCACCGCGTCCGGACGCGGCTGACGCGGCTAGGGACCCGGCTCCGGCCGCGCCCCCGGAGCCCAGCTCAGGGCCGCCCGGGCGCTGGAGGCGCGCCGAGATTTTCGGGAAGCTACCCCCGAGACGGGCAGGGTACGCACAATGCGGGGAGAGGGCGTGCAGGGTGCCCGGGGGTCCGGGTGGAATCCGGGTGGCTCTGGGGTGGGATCTGACCGGGCGATCGGGCAGGTCCTACACTCATGACCTCGGGCGCCTCTGCGTCGCGCACCACCGCACAGCCGAACAGGCGGTGCGAAACCCGGCCGTCGCCGCTAAGGAGGAACGGGTGGCCCTTCTGGAGACCATCCGGGGTCCGCGCGATCTTCGGCCGCTGACCCCCGAGCAACTCACCCAGCTGGCCCAGGAGATCCGCGACTTTCTCATCGAGTCCGTCTCGCGCACCGGCGGCCACCTTGGCCCCAACCTCGGGGCCGTCGAGCTCACGCTGGCGCTGCACCGGGCCTTCGCGTCACCCGGCGACCGTATCCTCTGGGACACCGGCCATCAGGCCTACGTCCACAAGATCGTGACGGGCCGCCGCGACGGCTTCGCGAGCCTCCGCAAAGCGGGCGGCCTTTCCGGGTACCCGAGCCAGGCCGAGTCCCCGCACGACGTGATCGAGAACTCCCACGCGTCGACCTCGCTGGGCTACGCAGACGGGCTGGCCAAAGCCTTCCAGCTGCGGGGCGAGACCGACCGCACCGTCGTCGCGGTCATCGGCGACGGTGCGCTTACCGGGGGGATGGCCTGGGAGGCGCTCAACAACATCGCGGCGGCCCAGGACCGCCGCGTCATCATCGTGGTCAACGACAACGAGCGGTCGTACTCCCCGACGATCGGAGGCCTCGCCGACCATCTCGCGACCCTGCGGATGACCAGCGGCTACGAGCGCTTCCTCGAGTGGGGCAAGGGCGTGCTCAGCCGTACGCCGGTCGTCGGCGCACCCATCTACGACACCCTGCACGGCGCCAAGAAGGGGCTGAAGGACATCGTCGCCCCTCAGGGCATGTTCGAGGACCTGGGCCTGAAGTACGTCGGGCCGATCGACGGCCACGACATCGGAGGGGTGGAGTCCGCGCTGCGGCGGGCGCGGGCGTTCGGCGGCCCGGTCATCGTGCACTGCATCACCCGGAAGGGCTGCGGCTACCCGCCCTCGGAGAACGACGACGCGGACCGCCAGCACAGCGTCGGCGTCATCGACCCCGAGACCGGCCGGCCGATCTCGAAGACGGGCAGCTCCTGGACCTCGGTGTTCGCCGAGGAGATGGTCGCCGTCGGCGACGAACGCCCCGATGTCGTCGGTATCACCGCCGCCATGATGATCCCGACCGGCCTGCACAAGTTCGCCCAGGCGCACCCCGAGCGGGTGTTCGACGTCGGCATCGCCGAGCAGCACGCGACCGTCTCCGCTGCCGGGCTGGCGCTGGGCGGCATGCACCCGGTGGTATGCATCTACTCCACGTTCCTCAACCGCGCCTTCGACCAGGTCCTGATGGACGTCGGCCTGCACCGCTGCGGTGTCACGTTCGTGCTGGACCGCTCGGGGGTGACCGGCCCCGACGGGCCGAGCCACCACGGCATGTGGGACCTGTCGATCCTGCAGGTGGTGCCCGGGCTGCGCATCGCCGCCCCGCGCGACGCGGCCACGCTGCGCGCGGAGCTGCGGGAAGCGCTCGACGTCGCCGACGCGCCCACGGTCGTCCGGTTCCCCAAGGCGAGCGTGGGCCCGGACATCCCGGCCGTCGACCAGGTCGCGGGCATGGACGTGCTGCGCGGTTCCGGTGAGCAGGACGTGCTGCTGGTGAGCGTCGGCGCGATGGCCGGGACCTGCCTCGAGGTCGCGGACCGCCTCGTCGACCAGGGCATCGGCGTGACCGTCGTCGACCCGCGGTGGGTCAAGCCCGTCAACCCCGCGCTGGGCCCGCTGGCAGGCGACCATCGGCTGGTCGTCACGGTCGAGGACAGCGGGCGGGTCGGTGGCGTGGGCTCGGTGATCGCCCAGTCGCTGCGCGACGCCGGGGTGCCGACGCCGGTGCGCGACTTCGGCATCCCGCAGCGCTTTATCGACCACGGCGAACGTCACGACCTCCTCGCCGAGGTCGGCCTCGCGGCGCAGGACATCTCGCGCGCGGTCGTCGAGGCGGTGGCCCGCATCGACTCGGCCGACGAGCAGCGCGCACCGGTGGACTGACCGCCTGCCGACCTTAGCCGGCCGCTGGCCACTGGTCGTCGTCAAGCGCCCGTCTCGACAAGGAATTGACGGACCCGGTGTCGGGACCGCGCAGGAGTTCGCCGTGCTGCGCCTCATAGTCGGCCCCCAGCTCACGGGTGGCACGTCTTACCCCGTGGCAGGAATCCGTTCCTACCGGATCGCTGGAAGCATGTCTTGACCTTCACCCTGGGGCAGGCCACAGCCTCGGGATGGCCGGGCGAAGTGCCCCGGCGACGAGGAAGGTGACCATGGGGCTGCTGACGATCGGGACGTTCGCACGGGTGTCGCGGCTGTCGCCCAAGGCGCTGCGTCTCTACGACGAGCTCGGGCTGCTCCGCCCGGTACGGGTCGATCCGGACTCGGGGTATCGGCTCTACCACCCCGACCAGCTCGAGCGTGCCCGGCTGGTCGCGTGGTTGCGGCGGCTCGGCATGCCGCTCGCCCGCATCCGTGTGGTGTGCGAGCTCGAGCCGCTGGAGGCCGCCCAGGAGGTGGCCGCCTACTGGGGCCAGGTCGAGGTCGACACGCAGGCCCGCAGGAACCTGGCTGCCTTCCTCATCGACCACCTGTCCCGCAGGGACCAGAAGGGCAAGGAGACAGCGATGATCGATGAGCCTGTGACGCTGGGGATCCGCTACGCCGTGCAGTCCGACCGCGGCCGCGTCCGCGAATCCAACCAGGACGTGGCCTACGCGGGTGGCCGCCTGCTCGCCGTGGCCGACGGCTTCGGGGCGCGCGGAGAAGGGGCAAGTGCCGCCGCCATCGAGGCGCTTCGGCCGCTCGACGCCGCCATCCCGGCCGGTGACCTGCTCAACGCGCTCGCCGACGCCGTACAGCGTGCTGGCAGTGCTGTCCGCGAGTTCGCGGGGTCCGATCCCGAGGTACAGGGGGCGGGGACGACCCTGACGGCCATGTTGTGGTCGGGATCCCATCTGGCCCTCGTACACGTCGGTGATTGCCGGGTCTACCTGCTGCGGGGCGGCGAGTTGCGCCAGGTCACCCACGACCACACAGTGGTGCAGTCGCTGGTGGACGAGGGGCGCCTGACCGTTGACGAGGCGGGCACGCATCCCCAGCGGTCGCTCCTGGTACGAGCCCTGGACGGGAACGCGGGAGCCGAACCCGACCTGCAGCTGCAGGAGGCGCAGGTTGGCGACAGGTACCTGTTGTGCTCCGACGGGCTGCACACCGTGGTGTCGAGCGACGCGCTGCACGAGGTGATGGCCACGGCACCCGATCCCCAGGAGGCCCTGCGTCGCCTGGTCGAGCTGGCCGACGCGGGGGGCAGCCCGGACAACGTCAGCTGCGTCGTCGCGGACGTCGTGGCGGCCGCCGCCTAGCGGCCGCGCCTCCCCCGCCGATAGGTACCTATCGTCGGGGGAGGGGCCCGTCCCCTCGCCGACATGCGCATATCGGTGAGGGGACGGCGCCAGGGCGGTGTCACGGGGGTGGTGCCGGGTGCCAGGTGCCGCTAGGCGGGCACGGGAGGGGTATCGGACCCGATGCCCTCGGCGCGCGCAGAGCGAAATGCTGACATACATGAAGCGAACGACCGTCAAGCTGCCAGACGGGCTCGATGCCGGCTGCGTCACGAGGCGGCCCGCCGCGACCTGACCATCTCCGAGCTCACCCGCGAGGCGATCGAGGCGCACCTTGGCGGCCCCCGCCGCCTTGGCGCCGCCGCAGCCGGCCGGAGTGGGCGCACCGACGTGTCGGAGCGCATCGAGGAGATCTTGCGCACCGAGGTGACCCCGTAGCCGTCATCGTCGACGCCGGGCCGCTCCACGCCTACGTCGACGCCGACGACCGCCACCACCGTGCCAGCGTTGCGCTGCTGGAGTCGCATCCCGGGCCCCTCGTCCCGACACTGGTCGTCACCGAGGTGGTCACCGTGCACCGCAGGCACTTTGGCGTGGTCCGGCCCCGCCACGCGTAGGCGTTCATCGTCCTGCCCTGAGCGTGGACTCGTGCGGGCTAGTACGGCAGTCCGAGATCGTGATCTGGTCATCGGAGGGCCAGGCGGGTTCGTTGGTGGAACCAGCGGGCGCGGGCTTGGTGGTGTCGTCGCCACAGGTGCCAGCGCAGGTGGTGTTCCAGGCCG
>JBOHCZ010000312.1:0-4903 GCA_050699195.1 Streptomycetales bacterium | reverse complement strand
GGCCAGCGCGGCGCGCAGCGGCGCGGCCAGCCGCTCGGGCAGCACCCGCTCGACCCGCACGGCGTCACAACCCACCCAGGACGCGGCCTCGCCCAGCGCAGCGGCCATCGGCGCGACCGCGCGGGCGGTCTCCAGTGACACCTGACGCGCGACCAGCGTCCGGCCCTCACGCGCGGGGTCGGCCCGGCCGACGAGCCGCCCGCCCGCGAGCAGTGGCATCGCGTAGTAGCCGTGCTCGCGACGGTGCCGTGGCACGTAGGCCTCGAGCCGGTGGCGGAAGCCGAACACCCGGGCGGTACGCGACCGGTCCCACACCAGCGAGTCGAACGGGGAGAGCAGCACCGTGCGGTGCCGGCCGCGACGGTCCAGCGCGGCAAGCGCCTCGGGGTCGGCCCACACGGGGCCACGCCACCCGTCGACCTGCACCGGGACGAGCCCGGTCTCGCCGACGGTCCGGTCGATCTGCTCGGCCTTGAGCCGGTGGTAGTCGGCGAGGTCGGCACGGGTCGCGACGCCGAGGGCGCGGCCCGCCTGGTGGACGAGACGTCGCAGACACTCCTCGTCGGATGGCTGGTCGTCGAGCAGCGGTGCGGGAACCGCCCGCTCCGCCAGGTCGTACACCCGCTTCCACCCGCGCCGCTCTGTGCAGACCACGTCACCGATGTCGAGCAGCCACTCGACGGCGATCTTGACGTCGGACCAGTCCCACCAGGGGCCGCCGTTCTTCGCCCCGCCCAGCTGCGACGCGGTGAGCGCTCCCTCGGCGCGCAGCCGCGCGCGCACCTCGGCGCAGGCGCGCTCGGAGACCCGATGCCAGCGCCGCCCCCGGCGGCGGTGGTCCCGGCGCCGGAAGGCGAAGTGTGGCCACTCCTCGATGGGCAGCAGGCACGCGGCGTGCGACCAGTACTCGAACGTGGCCGGTGGCCGGCGCCAGTACGCCCCCTCGACCGTGTCGCGGCCTACTGCGCCCAGCCTGGCGTAGGCGACGAGCTCGTGGGAACGGGCCAGGACGGAGATGGTGTCCAGCTGTACGGCGCCGAGGCGGCGAAGCATGTCAGCGGTCCCGTCACGGCGGGGCGGCGCACCCAGCAACCCCTGAGCGCGCAGCGCCGCGCGGCGCGCCTGGTCGGCAGTCAACGTCACCACGGAAGCGGGAGCATGCGTCACGCTGGCCGATCCTAGGTGCCCCCCCGCCGGAAAAACGGGAGGGTCGGTCAGGAGTAGTCCTCGAAGATGTTGATCGTGAGTGCGAACAACCCGCCGAGGACGAACGAGATCAGGCCGCCGGCGACCAGCCACCAGATGGGTCCGAGCACGAGCCCCAGACCAGCGGCGACGGCGCTGGCGACGATCCAGCAAACGGCCACCCACGAGACGGGTCTCCCCCTGGCGCCGTGGGGCATGGCCTGCCTCCCCGAACAGCCTCCCCGAACAGCGACGTTCCCTTGCAGGATCTCACACCTGTGCCAGGCCCCACACCGGCCGGGATCGGCCCGCTCCCCTCGTCTCGTGGGGTTGGTTCTGCATGACGAACCCATACGATGGCCTTGACGGCGGCTGTGCTGGCTGCGTGTCGTCGCGCGTGCGCGTGACGGATTCCCGCTAAGGAGCCCATCGAGTGCCTGCTCTGTTCGACAAGATCCTGCGTGCCGGCGAGGGCAAGATCCTTCGCGAGCTCCACGGCATCGCGGCTCAGGTCAACGCGATCGAGGAGGATGTCCACGCCCTCACCGACGCCGAGCTGCGTGCCCAGACCGATGAGTTCAGGCAGCGTCTCGCCGAGGGCGAGTCGCTCGACGACCTGCTGCCCGAGGCGTTCGCCACTGTCCGCGAGGCGGCCCGCCGGACGCTCGGCCAGCGGCATTTCGACGTGCAGATCATGGGCGGGGCCGCCCTGCACAAGGGCAACATCGCCGAGATGAAGACCGGTGAGGGCAAGACACTCGTCGCCACCCTCCCGTGCTACCTCAACGCGCTCGAAGACAACGGCGTGCACGTCGTCACCGTCAACGACTACCTCGCGGAGTACCACTCCGAGCTGATGGGTCGCGTGCACCGGTTCCTCGGGCTCGAGGTCGGCGTGATCCTCGCGAACATGTCGCCTGCGGAGCGGCGGCGGCAGTACGCCTGCGATATCACCTACGGCACCAACAACGAGTTCGGCTTCGACTACCTGCGCGACAACATGGCCTGGTCGAGTGACGAGCTGGTGCAACGCGGGCACAGCTTCGCGGTGGTGGACGAGGTCGACTCCATCCTCGTCGACGAGGCCCGCACGCCGCTGATCATCAGCGGCCCTGCGGAGCAGACCGCGAAGTGGTACACCGAGTTCGCGAAGATCGTCCCGCGGATGAGCCGTGAGCTGGACTACGAGGTCGACGAGAAGAAGCGCACCGTGGGGGTCCTCGAGTCGGGCGTCGAGAAGGTCGAGGACTACCTCGGCATCGACAATCTCTACGAGGCGGTCAACACCCCGCTGGTGGGCTACCTCAACAACGCGCTGCGGGCCAAGGAGCTCTACAAGCGCGACAAGGACTACGTCGTGCTCGACAGCCAGGTGCTGATCGTCGACGAGCACACCGGCCGCATCCTGCACGGCCGCCGCTACAACGAGGGGCTGCACCAGGCGATCGAGGCCAAGGAGAAGGTCGAGATCAAGGGCGAGAACCAGACGTTCGCCACGATCACCCTGCAGAACTTCTTCCGCCTCTACAAGAAGCTCTCCGGCATGACCGGTACGGCGATGACCGAGGCCGCCGAGTTCAGCAAGATCTACAAGCTCGGCGTCGTGCCGATCGCGACGAACATGCCGATGATCCGCATCGACCAGTCCGACCTCATCTACAAGACCGAGCAGGCGAAGTTCAACGCGGTCGTCAGTGACATCAATTCGCGCAACAACAGGGGCCAGCCGGTTCTGGTGGGCACGACGAGCGTCGAGAAGTCGGAGCACCTTTCCTCGTTGCTCCGCAAGCGCGGCATCCCCCACGAGGTGCTCAACGCCAAGCACCACGAGCGTGAGGCGGCGATCGTGGCGCAGGCCGGGCGCAAGGGTGCCGTGACCGTCGCGACCAACATGGCCGGCCGGGGCACCGACATCATGCTGGGGGGGAACCCGGAGTTCATGGCCGCCGCCGAGCTGGCGCAGCGCGGGCTGTCGCCGGTCGAGGCCCCCGAGGAGTACGAGGCCGCCTGGCAGGGAGCGCTCGAGAAGGCGAGCAAGTCCGTCGAGTCCGAGCACGACGAGGTCGTCCGCCTGGGTGGGCTCTACGTGGTCGGCACCGAGCGCCACGAGGCGCGGCGCATCGACAACCAGCTCCGTGGCCGTTCGGGCCGTCAGGGCGACCCCGGCGAGTCGCGGTTCTACCTCTCGCTCGGCGACGACCTCATGCGCCTGTTCAAGGCCAACATCGTCGAGACGGTGCTGACGCGCTTCAGCATTCCCGACGACGTGCCGATCGAGTCGAAGATGGTGACCAACGCCATCCGCTCGGCGCAGACCCAGGTCGAGCAGCAGAACTTCGAGATCCGCAAGAACGTCCTCAAATACGACGAGGTGCTGAACCGCCAGCGTGAGGTCATCTACACCGAACGTCGCCGCGTCCTCGAGGGTGAGGACCTCCACGAGCAGGTCCGCCACATGATCGACGACGACGTCGAGGGCTACGTCACGGCGGCGACGAGCGAGGGATTCCCCGAGGAGTGGGATCTCGACCAGCTGTGGACGGCTCTCAAGACGCTCTACCCGATCTCGCTGACCGTCGAGGAGATCGAGGAGGAGTCCGGCGGCGGCCGTGGTGGGCTCACGGCGGAGTTCCTCACCGAGTGGGTCACCGCAGACGCCCAGGAGGCTTACAACCGTCGCGAGCAGGAGCTCGGGCCGGAGGTCATGCGGGAGCTCGAGCGGCGGGTCGTCCTCTCCGTGCTCGACCGGCGGTGGCGCGAGCATCTCTACGAGATGGACTACCTGCAGGAAGGCATCGGGCTGCGCGCCATGGCCCAGCGTGACCCGCTGGTCGAGTACCAGCGGGAGGGCTTCGACATGTTCGCCGTCATGATGGACGGCATCAAAGAGGAGTCGGTGGGCTACCTGTTCCACCTCGAGGTGCAGGTGCAGGACGCGGCCCCCGGCGCGGCGGCCCCGGTGGCGTCTGCGGCCCAGTCCCCGGGCGAAGCACCGGCCGGAGCCGGGGCGGACGTGGCGCCGGGTGACGGCCGGGCACCGACCGCGGGGGGACGCCCCGATCTGGTCGCCAAGGGCCTGGCAGCGCCGCAGCGCCCCGCGCAGCTGCAGTACTACGCACCGCAGATCGACGGCGAGGGCGGAGTCGTCGAGCGCCACGAGGCCGGGTCCGGCGAAGCCGACGACGCCCGGTACGGCAAGGTCCCACGCAACGCGCAGTGCCCGTGCGGCTCGGGGCGTAAGTACAAGCGCTGCCACGGCGACCCCCGGGTCCGGGCGTCCTGAGGCGGGCCGCCTCACGGGCCGAGCTCCAGGGCGGTGCAGATCCAGCAGCCGTTGCGCGCTTCGAGTCGCAGGGCCATGGCCCGCGACCTGGGCCCCCACCGCACCATCACGGAGGCCTCCGCGACGCCGTCGGCGGGCTCGCAGACCCGCGTCACATGGACACGCGCGCAGGCTCGCGCTGGACGTGTGCCGGAGCTCGCTTCTGGTCCGGCCGGCACCGGAGCGGTCGCGGTCCCTCGCGGGGGCCGTTCAGCGACGCGGGTCAGGATGCCGGTGTAGACCTGCTGGGTGGTCCAGCGCAGCAGCTGGCTGGCCGGCCGAGCGCCGGCGAGCACTTCGACGATCGCCTGCGCTAGCCGGATCGCCGGCCCGTGCGGGTCGGGTAACCCCAGGACGGCGGGGCGCGGCGTCGGCGGTACCGCAGGCCGGTAGGCC
>JBOHCZ010000311.1:0-9535 GCA_050699195.1 Streptomycetales bacterium | reverse complement strand
CCCCGCGCGCGCCCGAGCCCGATGGCGGCCGCCATCGGGGCCAGCAGGCCGGCGGCGAAGAGCAGCCCGGGGGTGTAGACCACCGATTGGTAGTCCCGCAGGAAGGCGCCCAGCGGCCGTACCACCTCGGGCCGGTCACCGCCGTAGCTGGCCACCGTGGCGGCGGCGTCCCGGCCCGGCCACTCGGGGTAGTGGTCCTGGAAGCGCCAGCGCTCGAGGGGAACGTCGGGCTCGACCATCTCGCGGACCGGGGCGAACCCCCTCGCGAAGTCCTTCCCCACGGCGGCGGTGAGCCCGAGGGGCTGCTGCGTCGCGACCTGCACCGCGAACCGGTGCATCGCGGCGGTGCGCTCGACACCCGGCGGCAGGTCGACGGACTTCGCCGGAGACTGCGCGTGGTGGGCGAAGTGGTCGGGGGTCCAGGCGTTGTAACGCGGGTCGGCCGGGCACAGCTCGACGATGTAGCGGGGGACGGCGTCGGCGCGTGCCAGCTGCCCGCAGTCGGCGATGGCGGCCGTGCGCCCGTAGACGGCCTTGGCCTGGATGGACCCGCTGCTGAGTCCGAACTCGCCCGTCATCTGGTGGTACCACGCCCCGTACACCAGCAGCGGCACCAGGAAGCCCAGGCAGAGCACCCCGCTCTCGATGACCCGCAGGCGCCACGACTTCTGCAGCACCAGCAGGTACGCGAACGCCACGACCAGCAGCGGCAGGCCCACGAAGCGCACCGTGGCGGACAGCCCGAGCAGCAGGCCGCCGGTGGCGGCCGCAGCGGGCCCCGGCCACCGGCGCCACAGCAGCACCGCAAGGCCGCAGACCACGAGGGCCTGGAACAGCGTGTCCGACATGACGTTCTCCTCGATCTGCAGCTGGTAGCCGTCGAGGAGAACCGGTGCCGCGGCGAGCGCGGCCAGCCAGGTGCGGACACCGCGGTGGGTGAGCACCGCGTAGATCACGACCCCCATGCCGAGACCGAGCAGGTGCTGGATGAGGGGGACGAGTGCCAGGTCGCCGAACGACAGCGCCCAGCGCAGCAGGAGCGCCTCGTAGCCGACCGGCCGCAGCCCCCGCGGGTCGAGGTCGTAGGCGTGCCAGAGGTAGGTGTAGGAATCGGTGTAGAGGATCGCGGGCTGGTAGGCCAGCTGGACGACGACGCGGAGCGCCGCGCCCAGCGCGAGCAGGCTCAGCAGCAACCAGTGGCGCCGCAGGAGCTCGGCGGCGAAACTCGGTCGCGACGGCACCTGAGCGGACAGCCGCACGCTCTCGAGCGCCGACCGCGCAGGCGCCGAAGGCAACGTCATGCTCTGCTGACGGGGTTGCGGTAGAGGTGGCACATGATTCCGACTCCCTTCCGCGACTCCGTACGCTCACTGTAGCCGCCAGGTTGCAAGGGCGCGCGTCACGCGGATGAACGCTCCCCGAACGCGGGGGGAGGCTCCGGATGCGCGCGCCCCTGCGCGCGGCGCCCGCACAGCCGCTCAGGAGGTGGCGGCGCGCACCGCCTCGGCCCAGGTCGCCATGCCGTCGTCGACCTGTTCGGGGGTCACGATGAGCGGCGGGATCATCCGGACGACGTTGCCCCATGCGCCGCAGGTGAGCAGCAGCAGGCCGCGCTCGGCCGCCTCGTGCTGGGCGCGCTTGGCGGTCTCGGGGTCGGGCTCGCCCTCGGCTGTCGTGAACTCGTTGCCGAGCATCAGGCCGAGGCCACGCACGTCGCCGATCTCGGGGTGGTCGGCAGCGACCTTGCGGAGCCCGTCGTGCAGCCGGGCACCGGTCTCCGCGGCGTTGACGACGAGGTTCTCGTCGCGGATCACCTCGAGGGTCGCGGTCGCCGCGGCACAGGCGACGGCGTTGCCGCCGTAGGTCCCGCCCTGCGATCCCGGCCACGCCTTCGACATCAGCTCGCGCGGGGCGGCGATCGCGGACAGCGGGAACCCGCTGGCGAGACCCTTCGCGGTGATGAGCACGTCCGGGCGTACGCCGAAGTGGTCGTACCCCCAGAACCGGCCGGTACGCCCGAAGCCGGTCTGCACCTCGTCGATGACCAGCAGGATGCCGTGCCGGTCGGCGCGCTCGCGCAGCCCCTCGAGGAACCCCGGGGTCGCGGGCACGTACCCGCCTTCGCCGAGCACCGGCTCGACGAAGAACGCGGCCGTTTCCTGCGGGGCGCTCGTCGTGGTCAGCGCGTAGTCGAGCTCGCGGAGGGCGAAGCGGGTGGCCTCCTCGTCGCTGTACCCGTAGTGGTAGGCGTAGGGGAAGGGGGCGGTGACGACACCGCTCATCAGGGGGGCGAAGCCGGCCCGGAACTTGCTGCCGGACGTCGTGAGCGACGCGGCCCCGATGGTGCGGCCGTGGAACGAGCCCTGGAAGACGACGACGTTGGACCGCCCCGTGACGTGCCGGGAGAGCCGCAGGGCCGCCTCGACGGCCTCACTGCCCGAGTTGACGAAGAACAGCGTGTCGAGCGGGTCGGGGAGCACCTCGCCGAGCCGCTCCGTCAGGGTGAGCAGCGGGCGGTGCATGACCGTGGTGTACTGCCCGTGGATGAGGGTGGCCACCTGGCGCTGGGCGGCCTCGACGACGCGCGGGTGGCAGTGGCCGGTGCTCGTCACCCCGATGCCCGCGGTGAAGTCGAGGTAGCGGCTGCCCGCCTCGTCGTAGACGTAGACGCCCTCTCCGCGTGCGGCGAGGACGGGGGTGGCTTGCTTCAGCACGGGCGAAAGCTGGGCCATGACCGCCTCCTCAAGTAGGATTGTCAACAATCCACATCATTCCAGATCCTTCGATACCGGGTCCCGGACAGGGAAGGAACGACCTCGGATGACCTCCACGGACCGCGAGCGTGCAGTGGTCGACGCCGTGCGCAAGGAGCTACTGATCGGCGGCGAGTGGCGGCCGGCCCGTGAGGGGCGCACGCTCAAGGTCGAGGACCCCTCGACCGAGCAGGTGCTCTGCGCCATCGCCGACGCGGCGCCCGAGGACGGCGTCGCCGCGCTCGATGCGGCCGTCGCCGCGCAGGACTCGTGGGCCAAGCACCCACCGAGGGAGCGGGGCGAGATCCTGCGGCGGGCCTACGAGCTGATCTCGGGCAGGCACGAGGACCTCGCCCTGCTGATGACCCTGGAGATGGGCAAGCCACTGGCCGAGTCGCGTGCCGAGGTCGCCTACGCCGCGGAGTTCTTCCGGTGGTTCTCCGAGGAAGCCGTCCGCATCGCAGGCGACTTCCAGGTCGCGCCGAACGGGAAGGGGCGGCTGCTGGTGATGCGCCAGCCGGTGGGCCCCGCCCTGCTGATCACACCGTGGAACTTCCCCATGGCGATGGGCACCCGCAAGATCGGCCCCGCCGTGGCCGCCGGCTGCACGGTGATCATGAAGCCCGCTCGGCAGACCCCGCTGTCGATGCTGGCACTGGCCGGGATCCTCGAGGAGGCCGGGCTTCCACCGGGGGTGCTCAACGTCATCACGACGTCGCACTCCGGCGCCACCATGGAGCCGCTGATCCGCGACGGCCGGGCACGCAAGCTGTCGTTCACCGGCTCGACCGAGGTCGGGCGCGTCCTCCTCGAGCAGTGCGCCGATCAGGTGCTGCGGGTCTCGATGGAGCTCGGCGGAAACGCGCCGTTCATCGTGTTCGCCGACGCCGACCTCGAAGCGGCGGTCGAGGGGGCCATGGTGGCCAAGATGCGCAATATCGGCGAGGCCTGCACGGCCGCCAACCGGTTCTACGTCGAGGCTCCGGTGGCCGCGGAGTTCTCCCAGCGGCTCGCCGAGCGGATGGGCGCTCTCCGTGTGGGGCGAGGTGTCGAGGACGGCGTCCAGGTCGGACCGCTGATCGATGCCAAGCAGCGCGACAAGGTCCACGAGCTGGTGGGGGACGCGGTCGGGCGCGGCGCTCGGGCCGTCGTCGGCGGCCGGCGCGGTGACGGTCATGGCTACTTCTACGAGCCGACCGTGCTCGCCGACGTGCCGGCGGAGGCCCGGATGGCACATGAGGAGATCTTCGGGCCCGTGGCGCCCGTGACGGCCTTCGATGGCGAGGAGGCTGCGGTCGCCGCCGCCAACGACACGGAGTACGGCCTGGTGTCCTACCTCTACACCAGCGACCTGGGGCGGGCGTTCCGGGTGTGCGAGGCGCTCGAGACCGGGATGGTCGGCCTGAACCAGGGCCTGGTGTCCAACCCGGCCGCGCCGTTCGGCGGCGTGAAGCATTCCGGGCTCGGGCGCGAGGGCGGCCGGCTCGGCATCGAGGAGTTCCTCGAGATCAAATACGTCGCGATGAACGTCTGACGGGCACGCGCCGGCAAGGCCCCGCCTCAGGTGGGGGTTGCGTCGGGCGCCCCCCGCCCGCCGGGAGTCCCGCCGGGAGTCCCGGGAGCACCGGGAGTCCCGGGAGCAGGGGCCACGGCACGGGCCGCGCGCTTGACCAGGCGGCGCACGCCGTCGTCCATATGCGCCTCGATGACCTTGATCGCTCGCTCCTCGTTCCCGGCCTCCAGGGCGTCGATGATCGCCGCGTGCTCGTCGGAGACCTCGGTCGGGAACCGGTAGGTGCGCTCCAGGGCCGTGATACACATCCGCGTCTCGACCAGCAGGGTCCCGGCCATCCGCACCAGGCGCGTACTGCCGGACTGCGCGACCAGGATCTCGTGGAAGGACAGGTCGGCGTCGCTGAGCGCCCGGCTGTCGTGGCGTGCGGCCGCAGCGAGCATCGTCTCGTGGACCTCCCGGAGCCTACGGGCGGCGGGTGCGGGCCGGCCGCGCAGGATGAGGCTGGCCGCCGCACATTCGATCGCCGCGCGGGCGGCGTAGATGTCGTGGATGTCGTCCGGCCCCAGGTCGATGACGAACAGGCCGCGGTGCCGTTCGCTGCGCAGCAGACCTTCCTGCACGAGCCGCTGCATGGCTTCCCGGAGCGGTCCCCGGCTCACGCCGAGACGCGCCGCCAGGTCTGCCTCGCCGAGCTGGGCACCCGGGGGCAGAGTGCCGTACATGATCGCCGCACGGAGCCGGCCGGCGATGATGCTCGGGGTGGACTCCCGGGTCACCGGCTCCAGCTCACTCCCCCGCGGGGCGACCCGTGGCCTTCTCGGGCTCATACGGTCAGACCACCTCGCCGGAACAGCAGGCCGGCGGGTGGAGCGCGGTGTCGGGCAGCAGCACGGCCTCGGCGTCGGGGTGGTCGGCGCAGCCGCGAGGTCGAGCACGTCGTCGCGCCCGAGGGCGCCCACCTCCCGGGCCGTGAAAACGTCCCTGCTCGACATCGTGATGACGTCGAGATCGCCCCGTTCCAGAAATGCATCGAATTTCGACGCCAATGGAGTTGGATAGGTGGCGGCGATCGCGACGCGACGCAATTTCAGCGCCCGGGCGGGGTGGACGAATCCGAGGGAGGTGCTCGATGCGGGAACGCCGAGCACGCGGCCGAGCCGGTCGGCCTGCCCGCGCGCGCCATCCCAGCCGTAGACGAAGCCGCCGCTCGTGCAGGCCCAGATGACGGCGTCGACGTCGCGACGGCGCAGCGCTGCCGCACCCGCCGCGAGGCGCTCTGGGCTGCCCGCGTGGAGGACGGCGCGCAGCGGTATGAGCGTCCGCACCGATCGTCATGTGGGCGACGTGCAGCGCAATATCCGGCCCGATGAACTGCTCCATCAGGGCGTAGTCGTCCTCGGCGGCGCTTCCCGGGTACAGGAAACCGAGAGTATGTCGCATGCGCGTCTCCGCCCGTGTCCACGGAGCGATGGGGTCGTTGGGACAGTGATAGTGAATTGTTGACAATCCTACTAGCCGCCCCTACGGTGCCAAAGATCATGCGGCACGACGTGCCCACACGCCTCCGTGCGACCGACAGCGGCCGGGTGCGCCGCTCGGAGAGCCGACGTGGCGGTCGGGGTGTCGGGGGGACGCCGAGTCCGTCGTACGTGACTACGAGATGATCATTCGAGAAAAGGGGACGCAATGAGTGAGAGGACGTGGACCCGGCGCGATTTCCTCGGCCGGGCCGCGCTCGGAGTCGGCGGTCTCACGGTCGTGGGGGGTACCTCACTGCTCACCGCATGCCAGCGGACCGAGCCCGGTACGGGGCAGGCCGCGGGAAGCACGCTCCAGCGCATCAAGGACCAGGGCTACGTCAAGGTCGGCTACGCCAACGAGGCGCCGTACGCGTTCGAGCAGAACGGGCAGCTCAAGGGCGAGGACCCGGCGGTCAGCGGGGCGATCTTCAAGGCGCTCGGTGTCGACGAGCTCCGCCCGGAGATCGCCGACTTCGGATCGCTCATCCCGGGCCTGGTGGCCAACCGCTGGGACGTCGTCACCGCCGGCATGTTCATCCTGCCCGAACGCTGCAGCGAGGCCGACTTCTCCGAGCCGGTCTACTGTGCCTCGTCGGCCTTCATGGTGGAGAAGGGCAACCCGAAGAACATCGAGACCTACCAGGACATCGCAAAGACGAACGCTGTCATGGGGGCGCTCACCGGAGCGGTGGAGCCGGACTACGCCACGGGCGCCGGCGTCCAGAAGTCCAAGATCAAGAGCCTGGCGAGCCAGCAGGACGGGCTCGAGGCGCTGCTCGCGGGGCGCATCGACGCCTTCGCGCTGACCAGCTTCTCGCTCAACTATCTGGCGGAGACCAACAAGGGCGCCGCGGTCGAGGTGACGACCCCGTTCATCCCGACCATCGATGGTGAGGAGCAGATCGACTGCGGGGGCGCGGTCTTCCGCGCGGGCGACGACGACCTGCGCAAGGCCTACAACCGCGAGCTTGCGAAGCTGAAGGAGTCCGGCAGGCTGCTCGAGCTGATCCAGCCGTGGGGCTTCGGGCAGGAGACGATCCCGCCGAAGGGTCTGACCACCGCAGAGCTCTGTAAGGCCTAGATCGCGGCGGCGGGCGTACGCATGGAAGGTTTTGTCTCGGGATTCCTCGATTTCCTGCCCACGCTGTGGGAGGGGGTCCTCTACACCCTGGTGCTCACCGTGCTGGGGGCGGCGCTTTCGCTCGTGCTGTCGTTCGTGTTCGGGCTGATGGCGCTGTCCCCGGCGGTGTGGATGCGCTTCATCTCCCGCGTGGTCGTGGAGTTCTTCCGCGGCACCTCGCTGCTGGTGCAGCTGTTCTGGTTGTTCTTCGTGCTGCCGTTCTTCGGCGTCCAGCTGATCCCGATCGCCACGGGGGTGGTGGCCCTCGGTTTGAACTACGGTGCGTACGGCTCGGAGGTGGTGCGCGGCGCCATCAACGCCGTGCCGCGGGCCCAGTGGGAGGCCACCGTCGCGCTGAACATGGGCCGCATGCAGCGGATGCGCCGGGTGATCCTGCCGCAGGCGGTCGTCGGGATGATCCCGCCGTTCGGCAACTGGCTCATCCAGCTGCTCAAGGGCAGCGCGCTGGTGTCCGCGATCGGACTGTCCGACATCACCTTTGAGGCGCTCAGTTACCGCAGCGCGACCGGCGACACGATCATCGCGTTCGGCGCGGCGCTGATCGTCTACTTCATCCTCGCGCAGGCCTGCGCGTTCGGGATGCGGCTGCTCGAGCGACGCGCCAAGCGGGGCATCGGCCAGGAACCCGACAGCGGCATGCTCAGCTCCGCTCTGAGCCGGTTCAGCGGGACGGGGGCGACGTGATCTGGGACTGGGCCTTCGCGGGTTCTGTCATTCCGGCCTTGCTCCGGGCGTTCGTGATCAACCTCGAGGCCACCGTGCTCGGGTCGGTCCTGGCGATGGTGCTGGGCCTGGCGTTCGCGCTGATGCGTCGCTCACCCCTTGCCGTGGTGCGCCTCCCCACCGGATGGTTCATCGAGTTCGTCCGGAGCACCCCGCTGCTGGTTCAGCTCTACTTCGTGTTCTACGTGCTCCCGACGTTCGGCATCACGCTCAGCGCGCTCGTCACCGGCGTGCTGGTGCTCGGCATCCACTACGCGACGTACACTGCGGAGGTGTACCGCGCGGGCATCGACGGTGTCCCGCCAGGGCAGTGGGAGGCCGCGACAGCCTTGTCGCTGCCGGCCCGCCGGAAGTGGCAGGCGGTGATCCTCCCGCAGGCCATCCGCAACGTTCTGCCGTCGCTGGGCAACTACGTGATCTCGATGTTCAAGGAAACCCCCTACCTGGCCCTCATCACGGTCCCGGAGATGATCGAGGTCGCGAGAGAGATCGGCAGCGACACCTTCCAGTACGTCGAGCCGTTCACCATCGCGGGCCTGATCTTCCTCGCCGCCAGCTACCCCGCAGCTGTCCTCATGAGAAGGCTGGAGATCCGCCTTGGCCACTGAACCGGCACCGGGCTCGGCCGGCACGGGGATGTCGACGACAGGCCCCATGGTGCACTTCCAGAAAGTCGTCAAGCGGTTCGGCGACAACGTCGTGCTCCGCGAGCTCGACTTCGACGTCTCGCCGCGCGAGCACGTCACCCTGATCGGGCCCAGCGGCTCGGGCAAGACCACCATCCTGCGGCTGCTGATGACCCTGGAGAAGGTCAACGGCGGCACGATCTCGGTCGACGGTGAGCCGCTCTCGCACATGGAGCGCGGCGGCGAGCTCGTCCCCGCGAACGAGAAGTACCTGCGCCAGGTGCGCACCAAGATCGGCATGGTCTTCCAGCAGTTCAACCTCTTTCCCAACATGAAGGTGCTGCGCAACGTCATGGAGGCGCCGGTCTACTCGCTCGGCATGGCCAAGGATGAGGCCGAGCAGCGCGCCCGCGAGCTGCTCGACCTGGTCGGCCTGTCCGAGAAGGTCGACCAGCACCCCGCGCAACTCTCGGGCGGCCAGCAGCAGCGGGTCGCGATCGCCCGGGCGCTGGCGATGAACCCGAAGGTGCTGCTGCTCGACGAGGTCACTTCCGCGCTCGACCCTGAGCTGGTCGCCGACGTGCTCAACGTGCTGCGCGACATCGCCCACACCCTCGACATCACCATCCTGTGCGTCACGCACGAGATGGCCTTCGCGCAGGACATCTCCCAGCGGGTGCTGATGTTCGACGGCGGGCAGATCGTCGAGGAGGGGCCGCCGGAGAAGATCTTCAACGACCCCGAGCAGGAGCGCACCCGCCGCTTCCTGCGGGCCATCATCGAAGGGCGCTGAACTGCCCCCGTGGCCGGACGGTAGTCACCTCGAGTCCGGGCTCTGCGGGGGCGAACGGCGGGAACCGGGAACCGGGAACCGGGAACCGGGAACCGGGTGTAGACGTCGTTGCGCCTACGTCGCGTGGTGCGTCCGACTGACCAGCACCCCACCGTAGGATTGTTGACAATCCTACGGCCTGGCTCCTCGCGCTCTCAGATCGCCGGTCACCCGGTCGGCGCGAATGCGGCCACCCGGCTCGCAGCTGGTACCAAGGAGGCGGTAGAGCGGAGCCATGACAGACCCCCCAACAGACCCCGAGACCGGACCTCCGACCGACCCCGGGACCGGCTCGGCGCGACAGCCCGCGCAGTCGGCGACGATCGTCGTGCTCTGCGCCGACGAGGGTGCCATGAGCCGCCCGCCCGCCCTCGCAGGCCTCGAGGCGGGGGCCGACGTCCGGTACGCGACCGCCGCCACCCTG
>JBOHCZ010000310.1:0-2395 GCA_050699195.1 Streptomycetales bacterium | reverse complement strand
GCCGGCGGCCGGGTCCTCTCCGAGGACGGCAAGCAGGTCCTCGTCGACAGCCCGGAGGCGGCCGAGGGGCTGCAGTTCCTGGTCGACGGCTTCCAGAACGGCTACATCCCGAAGGAGGCCATCACCTACCAGGAGGAGCAGGGCCGGCGCCCCTTCCAGGCCGGCGAGCTGATGTACCTGCGCAACTGGCCCTACGTCTACGGTCTCGCCCAGACCGAGGGAAGCTCCAAGATCAAGGACAAGTTCGACGTCGCGCCGCTGCCCAGCCCGGGCGGCGAGGGCGCGTCGTCCACCCTCGGCGGGTACAACCTCGCGCTGAGCAGCTACTCCGACGCCAAGGCCTCGGTTCAGGACTTCATGCGGTTCGCGGTCTCCGAGCAGGTGCAACGGATGGAGCTGATCCAGCAGGCGCACGCGCCCGTGCTGGCCTCGCTCTACGACGAGCCCGAGCTGATCAAGGAGCATCCGTACCTGCCCGAGCTCAAGGAGAGCATCGCGTCGGCCGAGCCGCGTCCGGTGACGCCGTACTACAACGAGATGACGCTGGCCATCGAGCAGCACAGCTACGCGGCGCTGCAGGGCGAGAAGACCGTAGAGGCGGCGCTCGACGACCTCGCGGCCGAGCTCGAGCGCATCGTCGCGGAGTCCTGAGGGCGGATATTGGACAGGCCAGGAGGCGAGCCGTGACCTCGACGAAGCCGGCCCGGGCACCGGGTGCGCCGACCCGCGCACCCGGTGCGCCCGGCTCACCCGAGCCGCCGGCGCCGAAGCGGCGACGCGCCACGAGAGCCGACTCGCGGCTCGCCTTCTGGCTGATCCTGCCCACCGTCATACTGCTCGGCGCGGTGGTCGGCTACCCGATCGTGCAGGCGGTGTGGATGTCGTTCTTCAGCGACACCCTCACAGGGGCGCGGGAGTTCATCGCGCTCGACAACTACGCCACGGCGCTGTTCGGGGTAGACGCCGCGGAGTTCTGGGCGGCCACCCGGTTCACCGTCTTCCTCACCGCTGTGACGGTCACCCTCGAGGTCGCGATCGGCATGGCGATGGCGCTGATCATGCACCGCGCGTTCCGCGGGCGCGGGCTGGTGCGCACCAGCGTCCTCGTCCCGTGGGCGGTGCCCACCGCCGTCACGGCCGTGCTGTGGGCGTGGATGTTCCAGCCCGACGGCGTGGTCAACTTCGTCATCGACCAGCACATCATCTGGACCGGGTCGGAGTGGCCCGCGAAGTTGGCCATCGTCATCGCCGACGTGTGGAAGACCGCGCCGTTCGTGGCGCTGCTGCTGCTCGCCGGGCTGCAGATCATCCCCGAGGAGCTCTACGACTCGGCGAAGGTCGACGGCGCGGGCGCCTGGCAGCGCTTCACCACGATCACGCTGCCGCTGGTCAAGCCCGCCCTGCTGGTGGCCGTGCTGTTCCGGATGCTCGACGTGCTGCGGATCTACGACGTCCCGGCGATCCTCACCAAGGGGGCCAACGACACGACGACGCTGTCGATCCTGGTCTTCCAGGCGGCGATCGAGCAGACCAAGTTCGCCTACGGGTCGGCGCTTTCGACCCTCACCTTCCTGATCATCTTCATCTTCGCGTTCCTGTTCGTGAAGCTGCTCGGCACCAACGTCGTGCAGACCCAGCAGCGGGAGGTGAAGTAGATGGCCGCCACCGGCACGGCAGCAGCGGGTCCGACCCGGGCCGCCCGTCGGCGGCGATGGGGCAACGTGGGCCTGGCCTTCGGCGTGGCGCTCATCGTGCTGTACTGCCTGGCGCCGTTCTACTGGATGCTGATCTCGAGCCTGAAGCCGCCCGACGACATCTTCAACAACGACCTGCTGCCCGTGGACCCGACGCTGGAGAACTACCGCGCGGTCTTCGGGTCCAAGAACAACTTCGGCTACGCACTGCGTAACAGCGCGATCATCGCCACCAGCGCCACGCTCATCGGCATGGTCGTGGGGGTCTTCGCCGCGTACGCGCTGGCCCGGCTGCACTTCCGCGGCAAGTTCCTGGTGCTGGGCGCGGTCCTCGCGACCGCGATGTTCCCGGGCGTCGCGCTGCTGACCCCGATCTTCCAGCTGTTCAGCGACTGGGGCTGGATCGACCAGTACCAGGCGATGATCATCCCCGACATCAGCTTCACGCTGCCGCTCGCCATCTGGATCCTGACCAGCTTCTTCGCCGACATGCCGTGGGAGCTGGAACAGGCGGCCAAGGTCGACGGCTGCACCCCTGGGCAGGCGTTCCGGAAGATCATCTTCCCGCTGGCCGCGCCGGGGGTCTTCACGACCGCGATCCTGGTGTTCATCTACGCGTGGAACGAGTTCCTCATCGCGTCCGCCATGTCGCTCACCCTCGCCGCCCAGCCGGTGACGGTGGCCATCGCGAAGTTCACCGG
>JBOHCZ010000309.1:0-2792 GCA_050699195.1 Streptomycetales bacterium | reverse complement strand
ACCACACCGCGACCGGCCCGTGATGGATCAGCATCGCCACGGCGAGCGCGATGGGCAGGGCGGCGAACCACAGGTAGGAGACCGACGCGAGGGCGAAGGCGACGAGCAGGCTCGCGGAGGCCGCCAGCAGGACCGCCGCGGCGAGCGTGTAGGGCAGGCTGCGGGTGAGCAGCGCCCGCCAGGGCATCGGGTCGACCCCGCGCGGCCAGGCCAGGCGCACCGTGAGGGCGGTGACCGCGGTCCGCACCCCCAGGAACGCCACGATCCCGCCGGCGACGGCCGTCCAGGAGGGCGTGTAGACGAGCAGCCAGCGCAGGTCGTGAAACACCGCGAACGGCGCGGGCGCGGTGACCTGGGGTGCGAGGGCGAGTGCGGCGGTGGGGCCGAACAGCGACACGAGCGCGGTCTCGAGCACCGCCCCGAGGACGCACAGCGCCACAAGGCCACGGTGCGCCCGGAGCGTCGGCGCGTCGCCGGCGCGGGAGTGCGTTCCCCCGTCCGGCTCAGCGATCACCTCGCGGTGACCTCGCTGCATGGCCACCTCCGCCCGGGCTCCCACGGAGGGAGGCCCGCTCATACGACCATAGATGGAATCGACCACCACCGTTCATGCCCAACCAGGAGGGGGACATACACGTGCAGGACACCATGAGGGGCGCGACGGCCGGCACGGCAGGGGAGCCGGCGAGGTTCGTACGCGCCAGCGAGGCCGACCCCGCCGTCCTGCGGGATCGCAGGATCGCCGTGCTGGGCTACGGCAACCTCGGGCGCTCGGTGGCGCTCAACCTCCGAGACGCCGGGCTCGACCTCGTCATCGGCAACATCGATGACGGCTACCGCGCCGCGGCCTGCCGCGAGGGGTTCGACGTCCTCGACCCGGGCGCCGCGACGCGGCGCGCGGATCTCGTCCTCGTGCTGCTGCCCGACGAGATCATCCCGCAGTGCTTCGCCTCCGAGGTCGGCCCGCGGCTGCGGGACGGCGCGGCGGTGTGCTTCGCGTCCGGGTACGTGCTCGCCTTCGGCCTCGTCGAGCCGCCTCCGCAGGCGGACGTGCTGTTGTTCGCGCCGCGGATGGTCGGCAGCGAGGTCCGGGCCACCTACCTCGACGGTACCGGCTTCTTGTCCTATCTGTCGGTCGAGCAGGACGTCACAGGCCAGGGCTGGGCGGTGCTGACCGCTCTCGCGCTCGCGGCCGGGTCGCTGCGGCGCGGGGCGATGGTGCTGCCGGCGCGCCAGGAGGCGGTGCTCGACCTGTTCATCGAGCAGAGCGTGGGCCCCTACCTGGGTACCGCGCTGCAGCTCGCGTTCACGATCGGGACCGAGGCGGGGCTGCCGCCGGAGGCCATGGTGCTCGAGATGTACATGTCCGGCGAGATGGCGCGTACCGTGCAGGGATTCGCCGACGAGGGGTTCTACCAGGCGGTGACCGGGCACGGCCTTGTCGCGACCTACGGCGGCTTCCTGGGCACGCTGGGTCTTGACGTCGAGGAGATGCAGCGCGGGTTCACCCGGACCCTCGAGTCGATCCGCAGCGGGGAGTTCGCCCGCAGGCTGCAGGAGGAGCAGGCCGACGACTACCCGACACTGGCCGCGATCGAGCAGGCCACGGCCCTCGACAACCCGATCACGGCCGCCGAGGGGCGGGTGCGGGCGGCACTCGGCCGGTGACCCGGGCGCCCGCCATTTTCGACGCGGCGCGTTCGACAGCGACCTGACTGCCGTGCTCAGCGGCCGTAGAGCAGCCGGGCGGCGCGCGACCAGAAGCGCTGCCCCCCGACCCGCGGGTACCACTGCAGCTCCCGGGGCGGGTCGACGAGCCCCTCGACGACCGTCTGGGTGTAGCAGAAGGCCCGCAGCCCCTCCGGGCCGCCCTGCCGGCCGTTCCCCGAGAGCTTCACGCCGCCGAAGGGCAGGGCCGGCACCGCGTAGTTGACCATGCAGTCGTTGATCGCGACCGCCCCGTAACGGAGCCGGCCGGCCAGCCGGCGTGCGCGGGCGTGGTCCCGGGTCCAGACGGAGGCGTGCAGGCCGTACGGCGAGTCGTTGGCGAGCAGCAGGGCCTGCTCCTCGGTATCCACCCGCATCACGGGCAGCACGGGGCCGAACGTCTCCTCGCGCATCACGGCCATCGTGTGGTCGACCTCGGTCAGCACGGTGGGTGCCAGGTAGGCCCGGCCGCCCCGGTCCACCCGGTGCCCGCCCGCGTGCAGCCCGGCCCCCCGCGCGAGGGCGTCGGCGATGTGGCGCCCGACGGCGTCCGCGTGCCGGAGGTCGAGCACCGGACCGATGTCCAGGCCACCCTTCAGGTCACTGTTCGGGCCACCCTTCAGGTCACCGTTCGAGCCACTGTTCAAGCCACTGTTCAGGCCGCCCGCCGTGAGCCCTCGCATCGCGTCGTCGAGGGCCGCGAGGAACCCGCCGTACACCGCCTCGACGACGTAGGCACGCTCGATGGAGACGCAGGACTGGCCGGCGTTGAAGAAAGCCGAGAACGCCGCGCCGCGGGCGGCGCGCCGCACATCGGCGTCGTCGAGAACGATCAGCGGGTCCTTGCCGCCGAGCTCCGCGACCACCGGTACCAGCCGCTCTGCGGCCCGCACCGCGACCTTGCGTCCGGTGTCCGTCGATCCTGTGACAGCGACGACGTCCACGTCCGCGTCGACGAGCGCCGCTCCGGCACTGCCGTCGCCCTCGAGAACCTGCACCACACCGGGGGGGAGCCCGGCCCGGCGCACCAGTTCGGCCACGAGCGCGGCCGAACGGGGGGCGATGTCGGAGGGCTTGAGCACCAC
>JBOHCZ010000308.1:0-3979 GCA_050699195.1 Streptomycetales bacterium | reverse complement strand
ACGACATCGACATCGTCGCCGAGGTGATCGGCGGCATCGAGCCGGCCCGCGCGCTCATCCTGCGCGCCATGGAGCACGGCGCGTCCGTCGTCACGGCGAACAAGGCGCTGCTCGCCGAGGACGCCGCCAGGCTGTACGCCGCCGCCGAGAAACACGGCGTCGACCTCTACTTCGAGGCCAGTGTCGCCGGGGCGATCCCGCTCGTACGGCCGCTGCGGGAGTCGCTCGCCGGCGATACGGTGCACCGCGTGCTCGGGATCGTCAACGGCACCACCAACTACGTGCTCACCCGGATGGACGAGACCGGCGCGGGCTTCGCGGAGGCGCTCGACGAGGCGACGGCGCTGGGCTACGCCGAGGCCGACCCGACCGCCGACATCGAGGGCTTCGACGCGGCCGCGAAGGCCGCCATCCTCGCGGGTCTGGCGTTCCACAGCCGGGTGACAGCCGCCGACGTCTACCGGGAGGGCATCTCCGAGGTCACCGCGGGTGACGTGGCGAGTGCGCAGGCGATGGGCAGCGTCGTGAAGCTCCTGGCGATCTGCGAGCGCGCCCGTGACGGCGAGAGCGTCGGCGTGCGGGTGCACCCGGCCATGATCCCGCGCACCCACCCGCTCGCGAGCGTGCGCGAGGCCTACAACGCGGTGTTCGTCGAGTCCGCGGCCGCGGGCCAGCTGATGTTCTACGGGCAGGGCGCCGGCGGTGCGCCGACAGCCAGCGCGGTGCTCGGCGACCTCGTCGCCGTCGGCCGCAACAAGGTCGCCGGGGCCCGCGGCCCGGGCGAGTCGGCCTACGCGCAGCTGCGGGTGCACCCCGTGGGGGAGGCGGTCACCCGCTACCACGTCAGCCTCGACGTCGCCGACCGGCCTGGCGTGCTCGCCCAGGTCGCGGGCTCCTTCGCGGGGCACGGCGTCTCGATCCAGACGGTACGCCAGGAGGGCCACGGCGCGGACGCGATGCTCGTCATCGTGACCCACCAGGCCCCCGACGCGGCGCTCTCGGCGACGGTCGGCGAGCTGCGCGGGCTCGCCGCGGTCCGCGACGTCACCAGCGTCATGCGCGTGGAGGGCGGGGCGGGGGTGTGAGGACCGTGAACAGGCCACCCGCGGCAGCGCGCACCCACCCGTGGCGCGGGATCATCGAGGAGTACCGCGACCGGCTCCCCGTGACCGGGGCCACGCCCGTCGTGACGCTGCGCGAGGGGGGCACGCCGCTGGTCCCGGCCCCCGTGCTGGCCGAGCGTACGGGCTGCGAGGTGCACCTCAAGGTGGAGGGCGCCAACCCCACAGGGTCGTTCAAGGACCGCGGCATGACCGTGGCCATCTCGACGGCCCTCGAGCACGGGGCCCAGGCCGTCATCTGCGCCTCGACGGGGAACACCAGCGCGAGCGCGGCCGCGTACGCCGTCCGCGCAGGCCTGGTGTGCGCGGTGCTGGTCCCGCAGGGCAAGATCGCCGTCGGGAAGATGAGCCAGGCGCTGGTGCACGGCGCGCGCATCCTGCAGGTCGACGGTTCCTTCGACGACTGCCTGACCCTCGCCCGGGACCTCTCGGAGCGCTACCCGGTGGCGCTGGTGAACTCCGTCAACCCCGCGCGTCTCGAGGGCCAGAAGACCGCGGCGTTCGAGGTGGTGGACGCGCTGGGGGAGGCCCCCGACATCCACGCCCTGCCGGTGGGCAACGCCGGCAACATCGCCGCCTGCTGGCAGGGGTATGTCGAGTACGCCGCCGACGGGCCCGCGGCCCGCCGTCCCAGGATGTGGGGCTTCCAGGCGCTGGGCGCCGCCCCCATCGTGTTCGGCGCGCCGGTCAAGGCGCCGAAGACGATCGCGACCGCGATCCGCATCGGGAACCCCGCCTCGTGGGAGCGCGCGGTGCAGGCGCGCGAAGCGTCGGGCGGCATGGTCGACGCGGTCACCGACCGCCAGATCCTGGCGGCCTACCGGTTGCTGGCGCGGTCCGAGGGGGTCTTCGTGGAGCCGGCCTCGGCGGCCAGCGTGGCCGGCCTGCTGCAGGCCCGTGAGCAGGGCAGGCTCGACTCCGGGCAGCGGATCGTCTGCACGGTCACTGGACACGGGCTCAAGGACCCCGAGTGGGCGATCTCCGGTGCGCCGGTGCCGATGACCGTACCGGTCGACGCCGCCGCGGCCGCCCAAGCCCTCGGGCTGCACTCGTGACGCTCGATCCCGGGTTCGAGCCGGGGTTCGAGCCTAGGTTCGATCCTGGTCCGGTCCGGGTGCGGGTGCCCGCCTCCAGCGCCAACCTCGGCCCCGGTTTCGATGCCTTCGGCCTGGCCCTTGGCTGCTACGACGAGGTCGTCGCCCGGGTCCGGCCCGGAGGGTTGCGGGTCGAGGTCGCCGGCGAGGGCGCCGCCACGGTGCGGCGCAGCGAGGACCACCTGGTGGTGCGGGCGATGAGGGCGACCTTCGCGGCGCTCGGGGGGCAGCCGGAGGGTCTCGAGGTGCGCTGCACCAACCGTATCCCGCACAGCCGCGGGCTCGGCTCGTCGGCCTCGGCCATCTGCGCCGGTGTCGTGGCGGCCCGCGCGCTCGCCGCCCGTGGGGCGGACCTGGACGACGACGCCTTGCTCGCTCTTGCGACGCGGCTCGAGGGCCACCCCGACAACGTTGCGGCATGCCTGCGCGGTGGCCTGACGCTCGCGTGGACCGAGCCGCGCGGCCCCCGTGCCCTACGTCTGGAGCCGTCGCCCGACGTCGTACCCGTCGCGTGCGTGCCCGCTGCACGGGCCTCGACGGCGGAGGCCCGGGGCCTGCTCCCCGCGCAGGTGCCGCACGAGGCCGCCGCCGCCAACGCGGGGCGGGCGGCCCTCCTGGTGGAGGCACTCACGCGGCGACCGCAGCTGCTGCTGGCCGCGACGGAGGACAGCCTCCACCAGCCGTACCGGCTGGCCGCGATGCCGGACACCGGCGCCCTTCTCGCGAAGCTCCGCGACGCTGGCCTGCCGGCGGTACTGTCAGGGGCGGGTCCGACCGTTCTGGTGCTGTGTCGCCCAAGTTGTCCGGATGTGGTCAAGGAGCTCGCCGGAGCCGGCTGGCGGGTGTGGATCCTGCGGGTCGCCACGTTGGGCGCCGTCGTTGTGGGTGAGGAAGAGAACCCTGCGGGGGGCTCTATGGACAGTGGCGTCCCCGGCGATGCATGAATCCGCGCCGACCGGGGAATGTCGCTAGCGGCCACAAGTGTTACTCTCATGACCGCACCAGGTGCCCCGCGGGGCTCGGTGCTCTGTAGCCACGCACCATGGGAGCCTGTCTCCTGCTGTCAGCGACCCGTGGCTCCCTATGACACCGCGCAGTTCGGCCGTGGATCAGCCGTACCGCGGGCGGGTGCCTCGGGAGGTGGCTCGGGCCCGGATCTCAGCTGCTCTGGGCACTATCCAGACCCGTCGTCACCCCGTTGATGACCCTCCGGCCCTCCGGTCGGGAAGCACAACCGGTCGCCGCGCCAGTCAGGCCGACGCCCGCTCCAGGGAAGGACCCTTCGTGAGCGATACCACCGATCTCAGGGATGTTCGTCAGGCGGAGCAGCCCACGGACACCACATCCCGCGAGGCGAAGAACGACGCCGCCGCACCCGAGACGAGGTCCCGCCGCCGTTCCTCCGGCAGCGGCCTGTCCGGGATGGTGCTGCCGGAGCTGCAGGCACTCGCCTCCAGTCTCGGCATCACCGGCATCGGGCGGATGCGCAAGAGCCAGCTCATCGAGGCCATCCGGGCGAAGCAGGGCGACGCGCGCCAGACCGGTGGCGGCCCGGCCGGGGGACGCGCCGAGCAGCCCATCGGCGGGGGCGCCCCGTCTGTGGGCGAGCAGCACGCCGACGGCACCGGCCGCCGGGAGGGCGCACCCACCGGCTCCGAGGCGGCGGGCCGCTCCGAGACCCCAGGCGAGAGCAGCGGCGCCTCAGACGAGGGCGCCCGGGAGAGCAGCGGCGCGGAGCGTGGACGTGCGGAGAGCGGGCAGGGC
>JBOHCZ010000307.1:0-10440 GCA_050699195.1 Streptomycetales bacterium | reverse complement strand
CAGACCGTACGGAGCAGGCAGTCCTCGGCGGCCATCCCGGACGCGAACGCCAGCCCGCGCCGCCCGCCCTCGAGCGCGGCCAGGCACTGCTCGAGTGCGGCCCGGGTCGGGTTGCCCGAGCGGCTGTACTCGTAGCCGCCGCGCAGCCCCCCGACGCCGTCCTGCCGGTAGGTCGACACCTGGTAAATGGGCGGGATCACGGCGCCGGTGGCCAGGTCAGGCCGCTGCCCGGCGTGGATCGCGAGGGTCTCGAAGCCCTGCTCGTCGGTCATGACCCGAGACTATCCGCCGGCTCCGGCGCCGTCCGGTTCCCGCACGGTGAGCGGCGGGAGCAACACGTGGACGAGTGGGCCGATAGCGAGCGCGTAGGCCACCGTGCCCACCCCGACCGTGCCGCCGAGCAGCCAGCCGGTCGCCAGTACGGTGACCTCGATCGCGGTACGCACCGCCCGCACCGACCACCCGGTCCGGGCGACCAGACCGGTCATCAGCCCGTCCCGCGGCCCCGCCCCCGTGCCGGCGCCGATGTAGCTTCCCGTGGCGACGCCGTTGAGGACGATCCCGCCGGCCAGGAACGCCACCCGTACGGGTAACGGGTCCGGCGCGTCGAGGACCGCGAGCGTGGCGTCGACCGCGAGCCCGATCACGACGACGTTGCTGACGGTGCCGAGCCCCAGGCGCTGACGCAGCGGGATCCACAGCACGAGCACGGCAGCCCCGACGACGATCGTCACCGTGCCGAAGCTCAGCCCGGTCCGCCCGGCGACCCCCTGGTGGAAGGTGTCCCAGGGGTTCAGCCCGAGGTTCGAGCGGATCATCAGGGCCATGCTCACGCCGAAGCACGCCAGCCCGGCGTAGAGCTGGGCGAGCCGGCGGACCCGCCGGGTCCTGGGCAGGAACGCGGGGTGCGGAAACGCGGTGGGTGTCTCGGTCACGGGCAGGCTCCTCGCGACGATCGACGGCGGCCGCGCCGGAATGCCGGTGGCCGCCGCCCGGTTGGCAGTGATGAAACCCGAGGAGGTGCGCCGTGCCGTTCACCCGACACAAGCAGCAGCTGCCCACTCCCGAGGAGGCCCTTCCCGGCCGCCACGAGCGACCGTACCCGGTGCCCGAGCGGCACGTGGTGCTCGGGACGCCGCTCGAGGGGCCCTTCCCCGCAGGTCTCGAGGTCGCGGTCTTCGGGCTGGGCTGCTTCTGGGGGGCCGAGCAGCTGTTCTGGCAGACCCCCGGGGTGTGGTCGAGCGCCGCGGGGTACTCCGGCGGCAGCACGCCGAACCCCACGTACGAGGAGGTCTGCACCGGACGCACCGGGCACACCGAGGTGGTGCAGGTGGTGTTCGACCCGGCCCGGGTGTCCTACGCGGACCTGCTCAAGGTCTTCTGGGAGGCCCACGACCCGACGCAGGGCCACCGGCAGGGCAACGACGTCGGCACCCAGTACCGCTCGGCGATCTACTACGCGAGCGAGGACCAGCGCCGCGCCGCGGAGCAGACCCGCGAGGCCTACGAGCGGGGGCTGCGTGACGCCGGGTACGGCGCGGTGACGACCGAGATCGCTCCGGTAGGGCCGGTGTACCTGGCCGAGGACTATCACCAGCAGTACCTGCACAAGGTGCCGAACGGCTACTGCGGCCTCGCTGGCACCGGCGTGTCATGCCCGGTAGGCCTGGCTTCGGCGCAACGGGACGACGTCTGAGCTGCCGTTCTCCTGTCGACTCACTCCGGAGTTGTGGTGTCTGGCTTGGTGAACAGGCGCTCCGGCCAGCCCATCGACGAGCGCGAGCAGGATGATCGCCGGCCCGGGCGCCAACGCTTCGGGCACCTGGCACCTGGGGGTGGCGCACGGTTTGCTCACCGTTTCACCCTCCGGCCGACAGTGGAGCCATGTACGCAAACGCGCTCTTCGGCCTGAGTTTCGTACTGGCCTTCGCCAGCTGGTGGGTGATCAAGGCGGAGCCTGCCGGCCATGACCTGGCACAGCACTGCGACCTGACGGCCTGCGGGGACGGGCCCCCCGCACCCTAGGACAGCGCGGTGCCGTCGCCGCCGTGCCGGCCGTCCGTGCTGTCCACGCCGCCGACGCCGTCCGTGCTGCCCACGTACATCTTCGTGAACGCGATCGCGTCGGAGGGCGATCGCAGGAGCCGCTGCAGTCTTGCATCGGCGAGCCGCCCCAGGAACGGCTCCCCCGACGTCAGCCGCGTCGAGCCGTGAAAGATATCCGACAGCCAGTGTGAGAACTCCTGGTACTGCCACACCCGGGGCAGGCAGGCCGCCGAGTAGTCATCGAGCGCGGCCTCATCACCGTTGCGGCAACGGTCGATGATCCGGGACGCCAGCTGCAGTGCATCGTGAATCGCCAGGTTCATGCCCTTGGCCCCGATCGGCGCGACCACGTGTGCCGACTCGCCGGCCAGATAGAGGCGGCCGTAGGACATCGGCTCCACGACGGAGTTGTGCATGTCGAGGACCCGCTTCTCGAGGAGCCGGCCCTCGGTCAGCCCGTCACCTGGGACGGCCAGCCTGGTGTGCAGCTCTTCCCAGACCCGCTCGTCCGGCCAGCTGGCCGGGTCGTCGCCGGGCGGGCACTGCAGGTAGAAGCGCGTGACCGTGCTGGTACGCGGCATGTGCGCCGCGAAGCCCCTGGCGTGGATCCCGAACACGACCCGGTCCGCGGAGGGTGGCGTCTCGGCGAGCAGGGCGAGCCAGCCCACCCCGTAGTGATGCCGGAACTCCGCGAACGCACCCTCCGGCGCCGACCGGCGACTCACCCCGCGGGCGCCGTCACAGCCGGCGACGAGATCACACCCGATGCGCTGCCGGGCACCTGTCCGGGCGTCGCGGTAGGTCACCGAGGGTTGCCCGGCCAGGCCGTGCAGCGCGACGTCGTCGACCTCGAAGCGGGCGTCCCCGCCACTGTCGGTGAACGCGGCGACCAGGTCGGTCACCAGCTCCTGCTGGGGATACACGTAGTGGGCACCGCCGGACAGTTGCCCGTAGTTCACGACATGGCGCTCGCCCCCCAGCCGGAACTCGAACTTCCGGTGGATCTGCGCGGTGCTGAGCAGCCGGCCGGCAAGCCCGTGCCGGTCGAGTGCCCGGACCACCCAGTCCTCGATGAAGCCCGCTCTCGGTCGCTGCTCGATGGCGGAACGGCTCTCCGTCTCGAGCAGGACAGCGCTGACGCCCGCCTGCTGCAGCAGGTTCGCGAGGGTGAGACCTGCAGGCCCCGCACCCACCACGACGACCTGGGCACTCGTCGTCACCAAGCTCGTACCTATCTCCCGCGGTCACGCGGTGGAGGGCTCCGCTGTCGCCATGGCCTGCTCGTGCTCCTCGCGCAGGACCCTGCGCAGCACCTTACCGATCAGGTTACGCGGCAGTTCCTCGCGGAACTCGACCACCTTCGGGATCTTGTACGGCGCAAGATGCTGCGTGCAGTGCTCGATGAGCTCCCCCTCGGTCAGCTGCTGACCCGGACGCAGCATCACGCACGTCTTCACCGTCTCGCCGCGGTAGGCGTCGGGGATCCCGATGACCGCGGCGTCGTGGACGGCGGGGTGGGAGCGGACGACGTCCTCGATCTCGGAGGGGTAGATGCTGAAGCCGCTCGCCATGATGACGTCACGCTTACGGTCGATGACCGTGAAGAAGCCGGAAGGGCTCATCACCGCGATGTCACCGGTGCGGCACCAGCCGTCGTCGCTGAGCATCGCGGCGCTGTCCTCGGGCTGGTTCCAGTAGCCGTGGAACACCTGCGGGCCGCGGACCAGGAGCTCGCCGGCCACGCCGACGGGACAGATCTTCTCCGGGTCGATGTCGAACTCGTCGACCACGCGGGCCTGGGTGTTGGAGATCGGCAGCCCCACGGTCCCGGCGCGGGCATTCGCGTTGAGCGGGTTCGCCAGGGCGACCGGCGAGGTCTCCGTGAGACCGTACCCCTCGACCAGATGGCCGCCGCCGGTGGCCTTCTGGAACCGGTCCACGATCTCGGGCGGGAGGCGCATGGCGCCGGAGACACAGGTCCGGATCGACTCGAGGTTGTGCTTGTCGACCTTCGGCGAGTCGATGATCTGGGAGTACATCGGGGGCACGCCGGGGAAGATCGTGGGCTTCCACTTGTTGACGGCCTGGAACACCAGGTCCAGGTCGAACGTCGGCAGGAGGACGAGCGTCCCGCCGCACAGGATCGTGGTGGTGAGACACAGCGTCAGCCCGTAGGCGTGGAAGAGCGGCAGCACCGCGAGGGTGGTCTCCCGGCCGGGACGCATCGCCGGGTCCCACGACTTCGTCTGGTACGCGTTCGCCACGAGGTTGTAGTGGGTGAGCATCGCCCCCTTCGGCCTGCCGGTCGTCCCGCCGGTGTACTGCAGGAGCGCCAGGTCACGCTGGGCGTCGACGCGCGCCTGCCGTGCCGGGAAGACATCCGACTCGATCAGCTCGTCGAAGTGCAGCACCGGGGCATCCGGCGGGATCTCCTCGCCGAGCAGATCGCGCTTCTCCTGGGCCTTCTCCAGCGGCAGCTTGAGCAACGCCTGCTTCAGACGCGGCAGGTAGTCGATCAGCGACGTCACGATGACGTGCCGGACCTGGGTGCCCTCCTGCGCGGCAGCCAGCCGCTCGTAGGCCTTGTCGAAGACGATCGCCACCTTGGCACCGCTGTCGGAGAGCTGGTGGTGCAGCTCGCTCTCGGTGTACAGGGGGTTGTGCTGGACGACGACCGCGCCGAGCCGGAGTACGGCATAGAAGGCGATCACGTTCTGGGGGCAGTTCGGCAGGATGAGGGCGACCCGGTCGCCGCGCACCACTCCGAGCTTCTTCAGCGCGCCCGCGAACCGGTCGACCATCCGGACGAGCTGGCGGTAGGTGGTGGCGCGGCCTAAGAAGATCAGTGCCTTGCGGCGGGGCCATGAGTTGGCCGCGTCGTCGAGGATCCTCGTCAGCGGGGCGGTGGGGAAGTCCAGCTCAGCGGCGACGCCCGAGGCGTACCACGCCAGCCAGGGCTTCTCATCGTAGGGGTTGCTCACCCGACAGATTGAACCACTGGGAGCGGGCGCGAGTCATTACCGACTTTGTGCCAGCGAGGCATTTGCCCTAGCGCGAGGCGAGAAAGGTGAGCAGGTCCTGGCGCGTGACGATGCCACGCGGCTTGCCGTCGACGAGCACCACGGCGGCCCCCGACTTCTCCAGCACGGCCATCGCGCGGCTCAACGGTTCACCGGACCCCACCAGCGGCAGCGGCTGCGACATGTGCCTCTCGATCGGGTCGTCGAGCTCGGCGCGCTCGGAGAACAGCTCGCCGAGCAGCCCGCGTTCCGTGATGGACCCCACCACCTCGGCGGCCATCACAGGCGGCTCCTGCTTGATGACCGGCAGCTGCGAGACGCCGTACTCCCGCAGGACCGCGATCGCCGACCCCACCGTCTCCTGCGGGTGTACGTGAATGAGGTCGGGCAGGCCGTGACCCTTGCGGCCGAGGATCTCCCCCACCCGGGCCTCGGCGGTCTCCTCGACGAGGAACCCGTAGTCGGCCATCCACTCGTCGTTGAAGATCTTCGACAGGTAGCCGCGGCCGCTGTCCGGCAGCAGCACCACGACGACGCCGTCTTCGCGGGCGCGCCAGGCGACCTGGAGGGCAGCTACCACGGCCATCCCGCACGACCCGCCGACGAGCAACCCCTCCTCGCGCGCGAGCCGCCGCGTCATGAGAAACGAGTCCTTGTCACTCACGGCGATGACCTCGTCGGGGACCGAGGGATCGTAGGTCTGCGGCCAGAAGTCCTCGCCCACGCCCTCGACCAGGTAGGGGCGCCCGCCGCCGCCGGAGTACACCGACCCTTCCGGGTCGGCCCCGATGATCGCCACCCGGCCGGCCGAGACCTCCTTGAGGTAGCTCCCCACGCCGCCGATGGTCCCGCCGGTGCCGATGCCGGCGACGAAGTGCGTGACCCGCCCTTCGGTCTGCCGCCACACCTCGGGACCGGTCGTCTCGTAGTGCGACCTGGGGTTGTTGGGGTTGGAGTACTGGTCGGGCTTCCATGCGCCGGGAATCTCGCGCACCAGGCGGTCCGAGACGTTGTAGTAGGACTCCGGATGGGCCGGGTCGACGGCCGTCGGGCAGACGACGACCTCCGCGCCGTAGGCCCGCAACACGCTGATCTTGTCGGACGACACCTTGTCCGGGCAGACGAACACGCAACGGTAACCGCGCTGCTGGGCGACGATCGCCAGGCCGACCCCCGTGTTGCCCGAGGTGGGCTCGACGATCGTGCCGCCCGGGGCCAGCTCGCCGGACTTCTCCGCGGCCTCGATCATGCGCAGGGCGATGCGGTCCTTCACGGACCCGCCGGGGTTGAAATACTCCACCTTGGCGAGGACGGGCACCCCAACGCCCGCCGTGACGTTCGAAAGGCGCACCAGCGGGGTGTCGCCGACCAGGTCGATGACCGACGGGTAATAGTGCAACGGTGCTTCCTCCGGGACCAGACCGGCGGTTCTCCTGGCGCCGGGTCGTGGGTTCAGCCTACGGCTCGGATACTTGGACTACCCGCATCGGTGTTCCGGCCGGCACGAGGAGGTCGTATGTCCCATGCTCCAGCGGTGGAGCTCGCGCCCGGCGTGTTCCGGATCGCGGTCGCCCCGCGCGACTCCGTGAACGCGTTTGCCCTGGTGGAGGACACCGGGGAGGTCACGCTGGTCGACTGCGGGATGCGACGCTCCCCCAGGCGGCTGCTCGCCGCACTGCAGTGGATCGGCGCGCGGCCGCAGGACGTGACGCGCATCATCCTGACCCACGCCCACCCCGATCACGCGGGCGGACTCTCGGCCATGCGGGGCCGGACGGGTGCACCCGTGGCCGTGCACGAGCGTGAGGCGGCCTACATCCGTACCGGACAGGTCCCGGTACGTGACCGGTCGAGCCGTCAAGGGCGGATCCTCAACCGGCTGCCCGGCGGGGGCTTCTCCCCCGTCGAGGTCAGCGAGGAGCTCGTGGACGGCCAGACCGTCCCCGTGGTGGGCGGCCTGGAGGTCACCCACACACCCGGGCACACTCCGGGGCACGTCTCGCTGCTGGCCCGGGACCGGGGCGTGCTGCTGACGGGGGACGCCCTGTTCCACTGGCGTCGGCGCATCACGTGGTCGCCCGCGGCGCTGTGCACCGACCACCAGCTGAGCAAGCTCAGCGCCAGCCGCCTCGCCGAGCTCGACTACGAGGTGGTGGCCTTCTCCCACGGCCCGGAGATCCGCCGGCACGCGCGCGACGCGGTACGCGCGTTCCTCCGCAGGGCGGGGGCGACCGTATGACCTCTGTGCGGGCGGCTCGCCGCATCGCGATCACCGCCGCCTTCGGCGGCGGTGGTCTCGGTCTGCTCACGCTGGGCGCGGTGGGCCTGCTCGTGGTCGAGGAGAGGCTCGCCCGGAGGGTGGTCGGCGAGCCGGCGGGTGAGCCCCCTCGCGCGGACGGCATCTACGGCGAGGGGCCGGGCGAGCCGATCAGCCTCGTCGCCATCGGCGACTCGAGCGCGGCCGGCCTGGGCGTCCTCGACCCGCATGAGACGCCCGGCGCGCTGGTCGCGGCAGGGCTGTCCTCGTTCGCCGAGCGACCGGTGCGGCTCACCGTCGCGGCGCGGTCCGGTGCCCAGTCGACCGACCTCGCGCGGCAGGTCGAAGAGGCCCTGGCGGAGGCACCCGACGTGGCGCTCATCATGATCGGCGCGAATGACGTGACCCACCGGATGCGCCCCTCGCAGTCGGTCCGGCTGCTCGACCATGCTGTCCGCCGGCTGCGGGGGCAGGGCTGCGAGGTCGTCGTGGGTACCTGTCCCGATCTGGGCACCATCGAGCCGGTGCCCCAGCCGTTGCGTTACCTCGCCCGCCGCTGGAGCCGCCAGCTCGGTGCCGCGCAGACGATCGCCGTGGTCGAGGCCGGGGGGCGGACCGTCTCGCTGGGCGACCTCCTGGGCCCGGAGTTCTACGCCCGGCCCCGGATGATGTTCGGCCCTGACCGGTTCCACCCTTCCACCGAGGGCTACGCCAGCGCGGCAATGGCGCTCCTGCCGACGATGTGCGCAGCCCTGGGGCTGTGGCCGGACGAGGACGAGCTCCCGGACGCGTTCCGGGGCGAGGGCGTGCTCCCGGTCGCGTTCGCCGCCGTCGAGGCTGTCGAGGAGGCCGGTACGGAGGTTGCTGCGACCCAGGTCGGCGGCCGCGACCGTGGTCCGCGGGGGCGGTGGGCGCTGCTGCGGCACCGCCGCAGGCAACCACTGCCGGACGTGGAGGCCGGTGGAGCGCTCCACGAACCGCGCGGCCGGCGGTAGCGTGCTTGCTACCCGCCAGTCAGCGAGGAGGAGCCCATGCCCGAAGCAGTCATCGTCGCGACAGCGCGCTCGCCCATCGGACGGGCGTTCAAGGGATCCCTCGCCGAGATCCGGCCCGACGATCTGACGGCGACCATCGTGCAGGCCGCCCTCGACAAGGTGCCCGAGCTCGACCCCGCCGACATCGACGACCTCATGCTCGGCTGCGGCCTGCCCGGCGGAGAGCAGGGTTTCAACATGGCACGCGTGGTCGCGGTGCTCCTCGGGCACGACGAACTGCCGGGCACCACGGTGACCCGCTACTGCTCGTCGTCGCTGCAGACCACCCGGATGGCCGCCCACGCCATCAAGGCCGGGGAGGGCGACGTCTTCGTGTCGGCGGGGGTCGAGATGGTGAGCCGGTACGTGAAGGGCAGCAGCGACAGCCTCCCCGACACCCGTAACCCGGTCTTCGCCGAGGCCGAGTCCCGGAGCGCCGAACGAACGGGCGCCGGGAGCGAGACGTGGCACGACCCGCGTGCGGACGGCCGGGTGCCCGACATTTACCTGGCGATGGGCCAGACTGCGGAAAACCTGGCCCAGCTGCGCGGCATCACCCGCGAGATGCAGGACGAGTTCGGCGTCCGGTCCCAGAACCTCGCCGAGAAGGCCATCGCCGACGGCTTCTGGGAACGCGAGATCACTCCCGTGACGATCCCCGGCGGCCCTGACCGCGCTGTCAGCGCTGAAAATGCTGACAGGGCTGTCGTCGACCGCGACGACGGCCCGCGCCCGGGTACGACGCTGAACAAGGTCGCTGAGCTCAAGCCGGTCTTCCGCCCCGACGGCACGGTGAACGCCGGCAACTGCTGCCCGCTGAACGACGGCTCCGCCGCCGTCGTCGTGATGAGCGACATCAGGGCACGCGAGCTCGGCATCACCCCGCTCGCGCGGATCGTCGCCACCGGTGTGACGGCGCTGTCCCCCGAGATCATGGGCCTGGGACCGGTCGGCGCGTCACGCCAGGCGCTGCGCCGGGCGGGCATGACGATCGGCGACATCGACCTGGTCGAGATCAACGAGGCGTTCGCGGCCCAGGTCATCCCCTCCTACCAGGATCTCGGGATCGACATCGGCCGGCTCAACGTGAACGGCGGGTCCATCGCCGTCGGCCACCCCTTCGGCATGACCGGAGCGCGCATCACGACCACGCTGCTGAACAGCCTGGCCTTCCACGACAAGCAGCTCGGCCTCGAGACCATGTGCGTGGGCGGCGGCCAGGGCATGGCGATGATCTTCGAGCGTCTCAGCTGAGAGCGAAGATCACACCCCGGACGGTCGACGGACCGTGTCCCTCACCCTGCCGGGGGTTGTCAGGTCGCTCGGCGTCAGGCAGAGTCGACGCACGGGAACGCTCTCACGGGAGGCGCCGATGTCGCTCAACCACTCCGAGGAGACGCACCGCAACCTACTGGCTCGCATCCCCACAGTCACCGGACGCCCCCTCAGGGAGTGGTTGCGGGCGCTGGACGACGGCCCCGCACTTCTCCGTTTCGAGGAGAAGGTCAACTGGCTCCGCGACGAGCACGGGCTCTCGCACGGGCACGCCACCGCGATCATCCACGAGCACGACATGGCCCGTGCCGCGCGCAGCTTCACCTAGCCGGCGATACCGCGTGGACGTCACCGACGCGCAGCGCTTCATCCGCGCCAACCATCGTGCGGTCCTGACGACGCTCCGCGGCGACGGGCTGCCCCAGCTCTCGCCCGTGCTGTGCACCGTCGACGACACAGGACGGGTGGTGGTCAGCACGCGGGAGACTGCGATGAAGACCCGCAATCTCCGGCGCGATCCGCGCGTCGCCGTGTGCGTGGTCAACGACGGGTTCTTCGGCCAGTGGATCCAGGTGGAGGGTGAGGCCGAGATCGTCCCCCTGCCCGAGGCCATGGACGGACTCATCGCCTACTACCGCAGTATCTCAGGCGAGCATCCGAACTGGGACGAGTACCGGGAGGCGATGCACGCCGAGGGGCGCGTGCTGGTGCGTTTCCCCATCGCCCGGGCCGGGCCGGACGTGCACGGCTGACCGGTTCCCTGACGCAGCGGCGGTGGGATCGTGCCATAGCGCACGGATCCCACCGC
>JBOHCZ010000306.1:0-4934 GCA_050699195.1 Streptomycetales bacterium | reverse complement strand
CACCATGGCCGGCCCGCCGCTCGCGTGCACGGTCAGGTACGCAGGGCGCAGCCCGGCCACCGCGCGGGCCGCCCCGGCCACCGTGGCGGGAATGTCGTGCAGCTTGAGGTCGAGGAAGACCGCACGTCCGCCGCTGGCCTCGCGCGCCGCGCGCACCGCCCGCTCCCCGTACCTCAGGTAGAGCTCGAGACCCACCTTGACGGTGCTCACGTGCGGGCCGACGGCACGCGCCCAGCGGGTCGCGGTGTCCAGGTCGGGCGCGTCGAGCGCCACGGCAACCGGGCACGTCATGCCTGCTCCCCGCGCCGCGCCGGCCGCCGTGTCGCCCACAGCGCCGCCGCGTAGTCCTGCAGGGGGCGCACGCCCACCCCGCCCTGCCGCAGCGCCTCGATGCCCTGCACCGCCGCGGCCAGCCCCTGCACCGTGGTGATCGAGGGCAGGTTCATGGTGACCGCCGCGGTGCGGATCTCGTAGCCGTCGCGGCGCGGGCTCTGCTGGCCGGGCTGCCCGACCCGCCCGAACGGCGTGTTCACGATGAGGTCCACCTCGCCGGCGAGGATGCGCTGCACGATCGTCGGCTCGCCATCGGGCCCCCGTCCGGCACTGTGCTTGCGTACCACCGTGGAGGGCACGCCGTGGCGGCGCAGCACCTCGGCCGTGCCCTCGGTGGCGAGGATCTCGAAGCCGATGTCGGCCAGGCGCTTCACCGGGAACACCATCGCACGCTTGTCACGGTTGGCCACGGAGACGAACGCCCGCCCCCGGGTGGGCAGCACGCCGTAGGCCGCCTCCTGCGACTTCGCGAAGGCCGTGCCGAAGACCGCGTCGATGCCCATCACCTCGCCGGTGGAGCGCATCTCCGGGCCGAGCACGGTGTCGACCGTACGGCCGTCCGGGGTGCGGAAGCGGTTCCAGGGCATCACGGCCTCCTTGACCGCGATCGGGGCGTCGAACGGCAGGTCGCCGCCGTCACCGTGCGGCGGCAGCAGGCCCTCCTCGCGCAGCGCCGCGACCGGGGCGCCGAGCATGACGCGCGCTGCCGCCTTGGCCAGCGGGACCGCCGTCGCCTTCGAGACGAAGGGCACGGTGCGCGAGGCACGGGGGTTGGCCTCGAGCACGTAGAGGACGTCGCCAGCCAGCGCGTACTGCACGTTGAGCAGCCCGCGCACCCCGACACCGCGCGCGATCGCCTCCGTCGAGGCGCGGATCCGGCCGATGTCGGCGCGGCCCAGCGTGATGGGTGGCAGCACGCACGCGGAGTCGCCGGAGTGGATGCCGGCCTCCTCGATGTGCTCCATCACGCCGCCGAGGTAGAGCTCGTGGCCGTCATAGAGGGCGTCGACGTCGATCTCGACGGCGTCGTCGAGGAAGTGGTCGACGAGCACCGGGTGCCCGGTGAGCTCGCCGCTGCCACCGCCTCGGCCGCCCGTCCCGGGCGCCTGCGGATTGGCCCGCAGGTAGCTCTCCAGGTACTCGCGCAGCATCGCGTCGTCGTACACGATCTCCATGCCCCGCCCGCCCAGCACGTAGGAGGGGCGGACCAGCACCGGGTAGCCGACCGCCTCGGCGGTGCGCCTGGCCTCCTCGTACGAGGCCGCCACGCCGTGCCTGGGCGCGGGCAGTCCCGCGGCGGCGAGCACCCCGCCGAACGCCCCCCGTTCCTCGGCCAGGTGGATGGCCTCGGGCGGGGTGCCGACGATCGGCACCCCGGCGTCCTTGAGGGCCTGCGCGAGCCCGAGGGGGGTCTGGCCGCCGAGCTGCACGATGACGCCGGCGACCGGCCCGGCCTCCTGCTCGGCGCGCACCACCTCGAGGACGTCCTCGAGGGTGAGCGGCTCGAAGTAGAGTCGGTCGCTGGTGTCGTAGTCGGTCGACACCGTCTCGGGATTGCAGTTGACCATCACGGTGGCATAGCCGGCGTCGCGCAGCGCCATCGCCGCGTGCACGCACGAGTAGTCGAACTCGATGCCCTGCCCGATCCGGTTCGGCCCGCTGCCGAGGATGATGACGGCGGGCGCCGCCCGCCGCGCCACCTCGGTCTCCTCGTCGTAGGAGGAGTAGTGGTACGGCGTCGCGGCGGCGAACTCGGCGGCGCAGCTGTCCACGGTCTTGTAGACCGGGCGGACGCCCAGCGCGCCGCGCACCGCCCGCACGATGGCCTCGTCGAGCCCGCGCAACTCCGCGATCTGGCGGTCGGAGAACCCGTGCCGCTTGGCGGCCCGCAGCAGGTCCGCGTCCAGGTCGGCGGCCTCGCGTACGGTGGCCGCCACCTCGTCGAGGAGCAGCACCTGGTCGCAGAACCACGGGTCGATGCCGGTCGCCTCGTGCACCTCCCCGACGGTCGCGCCCGCCCGCAGCGCCTCGAGCACCAGGCCGATCCGCCCGTCGCGCGGGGTCCGGGCCTCGGCGAGCACGGTCTGCGGGTCACGGGGACGGGCGCCCCAGGACAGCGGCGCCGCCCGCCACTCGAGCGAGCGCAGCGCCTTCTGCAGCGCCTCCGGGAACGACCGGCCGATCGCCATCGCCTCACCCACCGACTTCATGTGGGTGGTGAGCGTCGGATCGGCGCCCGGAAACTTCTCGAACGCGAACCGCGGCACCTTGACGACGACGTAGTCGAGCGCCGGCTCGAAGCTCGCCGGGGTCTCGCCCGTGATGTCGTTGGGGATCTCGTCGAGGGTGTAACCGACGGCGAGCCTGGCCGCGATCTTCGCGATGGGGAATCCCGTGGCCTTGGACGCGAGCGCGCTGGACCGCGAGACCCGCGGGTTCATCTCGATGACGACCATGCGGCCGGTACGCGGGTCGACGGCGAACTGGATGTTGCAGCCGCCGGTGTCGACCCCGACCGCGCGGCTGACCGCGATCGCGACGTCCCGCATCGCCTGGTACTCCCGGTCGGTGAGGGTCATCGCGGGGGCGACGGTGATCGAGTCGCCGGTGTGCACGCCCATCGGGTCGAGGTTCTCGATCGAGCAGACGACGACGACGTTGTCATGGCGGTCGCGCATCAGCTCGAGCTCATACTCCTTCCACCCGAGGATCGACTCCTCGAGCAGCACCTCGGTGGTGGGGCTCGCGTGCAGCCCGGTGCCGGCGATGCGCCGCAGGTCGGCCTCGTCGTAGGCCATCCCCGAGCCGGCGCCGCCCATGGTGAACGACGGCCGCACGACAACGGGGTAGCCCAGCGTCGCGGCGGCGTCGAGGCACTCGGCCAGGGAGTGGCAGATCGCGCTGTGCGGCGTCTCCGCGCCGGCGGACGCCACGATGCGCTTGAACCGCTCGCGGTTCTCGCCCGCCTGGATCGTCTCGAAGCGTGCCCCGATCAGCTCGACGCCGTACTTGTCGAGGACCCCGCGCTCGTGCAGCGCGACCGCGGTGTTGAGCGCGGTCTGCCCGCCGAGCGTGGCGAGCAGCGCGTCGGGGCGCTCGCGCTCGAGGACCTTCTCGACGGTCTCCGGCGTGATCGGCTCGACGTATGTCGCATCGGCGAACTCCGGGTCGGTCATGATCGTCGCCGGGTTGGAGTTGACAAGGCTGACGCGCAGTCCCTCGGCCTTGAGCACCCGGCACGCCTGCGTCCCGGAGTAGTCGAACTCGCAGGCCTGGCCGATCACGATCGGCCCGGACCCGATGACGAGCACGCTCGCCAGGTCGTCCCGGCGCGGCATCAGCGCGCACCCCCCCGGCGGCCGCCGCGCGGCCCGGACATCAGCACGAGGAAGCGGTCGAACAGATACGCCGCGTCGTGCGGGCCCGCCGCGGCCTCCGGGTGGTACTGCACCGAGAAAGCGCGCAGCGCGCCGTCGTCGCCGGTCAGGCGCAGCCCCTCGACCACCCCGTCGTTCAGGTTCACGTGGCTGACCTCGACCGTTCCGTATGGCGTCTCGGTGGGCGCGTCCGCGGGCGCGTCGACCGCGAAGCCGTGGTTGTGCGCGGTCACCTCGACACGGCCGGTGGCGCGGTCGCGCACCGGCTGGTTGATGCCCCGGTGGCCGTACTTGAGCTTGTAGGTGCCGAACCCGAGGGCGCGGCCGAGGATCTGGCTGCCGAAACAGATGCCGAACACCGGCACCCCCGCGTCGAGCACGCCGCGCAGGGCGGCGACGGCGTAGCCGGCCGTCGCGGGGTCGCCCGGACCGTTGGAGAAGAACACCCCATCGGGGGCGGCCGCGAGCAGGTCGCCCGCCGTGCTCGTCGCGGGCAGCACGTGGACCTCGATGCCGCGCTCGGCCATCCGCACCGGCGTCATCGCCTTGATGCCGAGGTCGAGCGCCGCCACGGTGCGCTGCTTCTCGCCGCACGCGGGCACGACGTAGGGCACCGGCGTCGTCACCTCGCGGGCCAGGTCGGCGCCCGCCATGCCCGGGCTCGCGAGCACCCGGTCGAGCAGCGCCCCGGCGTCGCGCTCCAGGCTGGAGACGCCCACGCGCATGGCGCCGCGCTCCCGCAGGTGGCGGGTCACGGCGCGGGTGTCGACGCCGCTGATCCCCACGACCCCGTACGCCGCCAGCTCCGCCTCGAGGGAGCGGCGGGCCCGCCAGCTCGACGGCAGCCGCGCCGGGTCGCGGACGACGTACCCGGACACCCAGATACGCCGCGACTCGCCGTCCTCGTCGTTGACCCCAGTGTTGCCGATGTGCGGAGCGGTCATGACGACGACCTGACGATGGTACGAGGGGTCGGTCAGCGTCTCCTGGTAGCCCGTCATGCCCGTGGCGAAGACGGCCTCGCCGAAGGTCTCGCCCTCGCTGCCGTAGGCGCTGCCGCGGAAGGTGCGGCCGTCCTCGAGCACGAGCAGCGCGGGCGGGCGGGCGCGGCCGGCGATGGCCGGCGCGTTCACGCGATCTTCCCGTCGAGCACGGTGGGGCGGCCCCGCAGGAAGGTCGCCACGACGCGGCCCGGCAGAGCCATGCCGGCGTAGGGGGTGTTAC
>JBOHCZ010000305.1:0-6705 GCA_050699195.1 Streptomycetales bacterium | reverse complement strand
CCGTAGAACTGTATCGCCAGATCCTTGTAGAACTGCGACCGGTCCTTGACGAGGCCCGCGCGCAGCCCGTCGAGCACCTCCAGCGGCAGGCCCTCCGGGTTGGCCGCGGTCTTCAGCACGAGCGGCGGCACCGCGGAGACCAGGACGGCCTTGGCCACCCGGCTCGTGCCGTGGCGCCCGATATAGCGGGCGACCTCGCCGCCGCCCGTGGAATGTCCAACCAGCACCGCGTCCCGCAGGTCCAGCGCCTCGATCACAGCAGCGAGATCGTCGGCATAGCCGTCCATGTCATTTTCGGATGACGCCTGGCTGGAACGGCCATGGCCCCGCCGGTCGTGGGCAACGGCACGAAAGCCGTTGTGCGCGAGGAACAACATCTGCCCGTCCCACGCGTCAGAGTTCAGCGGCCAGCCGTGCGAGAACGTTACGACCGGGCCCTTGCCCCAGTCCTTGTAGAAGATCTCCGTGCCGTCCCTGGTGACGATCCTGCCCATGAAAATCCCCCCAATTGCGTGGCGAACCGGCGAACAAACGGCATCGTCGCTACACGCGAGCTACACATCCGGCCACCCTCCGAAGGATGCGTACTTCTTGTCACCGTAGCACGCCACCCGGCGCGCTGAGGCGCGTTCGGGGGCGTCGCCGGCGGTCACGCCGCGTCGTACCGTTGCCGCCATTGCGCCTAGAAGCGCCTCGTTAACATGGTGCCAGCCAGTCTCAAAAACGACTGCGCCTCCTACACGGACGGCGGGGCGGCCTCCGCCAAGCAACGGTGTACGAACTCCGCCCTCCGTCGGTCGTTACTACTCTTGTGGTGACCAATCCTCGCGCCAGATGTGCCGGTGACACTGGATTACAGTAAAAGGCCAGCGCAGTCATTCCCTCGCGAGTCCTACGGGTGGGTGATCGGGCGATTCTTGCTCCAAGACCAACTCCGCCCAATCCATGGAGTCGTTCTGCCCGGAAGTCGGCAGCTGTTGCCTCCGGAGCGGGGAGAGAACGGCCATTGATGAGGACGGCTATCACGATGAGGGCCACCACGGCGATGACGACCAGCCCGTGACCACGTCGGAGCCGGAAGGCTCATGATCGACGTCCGCGGGAACATCACCGGGGGCCAAATCCGGCCGCAGCACAGCCGGAGCGCATGCCGCCACCCGCCGACACGATCAGCCGCGACATCAGCGCGAACCTCCACCACCAACGTGGGCCGCACCCGGACGTAGTCAACAGGGCGCTGCCGGAACCGACCCCCCGACCCAGCTGGCCGGCAGCACACGCGGCCACGGGTCGATCTGGTAACGGCCCAGCGTGACATACTCGGCCAGGATGTTGGTGCCACACCGACGAGGTTATGGTTGTTGATCTGACGAGGGCCTCCGGATGCGGTGGAGATGTCGAAGTCTTCAACCGCACAGGGGCCCTCATGTTCCACCGTAATGCGCCGTCTGACCTTGCACGGGCCGCCGCATTCGAGACCCATACTGGGATTCCAGACCCCTCAGAAGCACGGGCTGCGGGTGTGTTGCGGGCACCGCCTGAACCCGCAGGCATGTCCGGACATTCTGACTCGCCACCAACGCACTCCTCGGCCCCGAGAAACGCCGGACCCCCACCCTCGTGCCCGGTGAGGACAACAACCTGGTAAGCGCGCCCATCCGGGTCCGTGATCGACCGGTCAAGATCCCGGTAGTCCTTGCCTGGGGGCGAATGCTCGTCCATAGCCCGCCCTCCTCAAGGCTGCGCGGTCGCACGAACTATCGTACGTCAAGAGCGACGCAACCCGCTGATGCGGGCGACGGCGCCTTCACTATCTGCGGCATGAGCGTGCGCCTGAGCGGCCGCCTGTCTGCGGGCTCAGTGAGAGTGTTGCTCCGACTGCTCACCAGGCGCCGTGCCGAGGTCGTCGTTGCGTCCGGCCTTGATCCGCGACCACTGGGCGGTCGGGCGGCCGTCCACCTGGAACTGGCCACCTTTGGAACCCCAACGCTGCGGCCAGCCCTCCGGCGAGTCCTCCCAGAACTCCTGCCGGCCGTACACGGTCAAATCCAGCAGTCCGTACGACGGCGCCATCAGTTCGTTGCCGCGGCCGGTGGTCCAGTAGGTCTCATAGACCTTGTCACCGTCCCGGAGATAGCTGACCAGGATGCCGAAGTGCCGGTCTGCGACCAGCTGGTCCACGGCGTCCTGCGGCACCGAGTACCAGGGAACGGTCCAGCCCATGAAGTCGCGATAGCGCGAGCTCTCCTCGTACGGCCCCTGACAGAAAGTCGCGTAGCTCACGTCCCGCGAGTTCAAATAGGACAGCTCGTTGATGTGGGTCGTGGAGAAGGTACAGCCCTCGCACTGCTCCGCAGCGGGTCTGCCGGTGTGCCACATGTGGAAGTAGGCGATCAACTGGGACCGACCGTCGGAGATGTCGATCAACGACACCGGCCCGTCGGCACCGATCAGCTTCGTGGTCGGATCGACCTCGACCATGGGCAACCGGCGTCGCTCCGCGGCCAGTGCGTCCCCGGCTCGTGTGTGGGCCTTCTCCTTGACCCGGAGCTCGTCGATCTTTGCCTGCCAGGTCTGACGATCGGCGATCTGAGGGAGTCGGTGGCTGGTTCCGAGAGGCTCAGGCATCCATCATGTCTAGTCTCACTCGGCACGGAGCACAACAGTCGGCATGACGTGTTCACACCGCGTTGACAGCACTCGGCCCCTCACCGGCTCTGACGAGTGCCCATACGGATCTCGGCACGATCGCACGGAACGCGGCAGATCAGGTTGCCGAGTCCACGTGCGACTCTTGGTGCTTCCGGGCCCAAGCGGCGGCCTCAGCTCGCTCGGGCGAGGCCGGTGAATCCACGAGGCAGACTCCGCATCGAGCGAACCAGACGCCCGACTCCTCCCACGCGTGGACCTCATCCGGCTTGACCCAGTCCGGCCGCCAGTCCACGTCAATGGCGTATAGGACTTCGGCCGCAACACCCCACGCCAGCCGTCGGACAAGTTCGTCCGGCAGGGCGCTTGCGCTCCCCCAAGCTGGACGCCCAGTTCGGTGCGGATGTTGTCCTCGAGGAGCGCCGCGACTCGCTGCGCACGGGACTGCTGCTCAGGCTGCGGGGACATGGGTTCATCATCACTGACCAGTCAGTCGACACGCACTGTCATCGGCGTATGGGTGCGTTCGTTCGCACGCTGCCAGCGCTGCGACGTCGCCATTCGGGCCGCCGACACGCCGACCGGGCAAGTTTTTCGAACCTTTTTTGAGGGTGGCCTGAACCCCTTAATCGCTTGATTGATCGGCACCAACGTAAAACGTCAGCAAACAGCCACAACTAGCCAGCAATCCGGTCCCGTAATCGGCTGGACGGGCCGGTGTGATTCGCGGCTTGTGGTGTCGGAAACCGGGCCTATGGTCGAGGTCACGAAGGCCAGGGACCTCGCCGAACCGGACCCACCAGCAACACCGAGCAACACCGAGCAACACCGAGCAACACCCTGGCCGGCGTCCCGAGAAAGGCCGGATCCGATTCGGGGTCACCCAGACCGCACGTCGGTGGGATATCGGCCAGGGATATCCACCGGCGTGCTCTGTCTCGGGAGACCCGGATGGACCTACAGGTGCCGCACCCGCCGGACAGCAGTTCGGTGCCGGCCGCCGTGCCGTTCGGGCCGCCGTCCCCTGAGCTGCTCGGGAACGCGGGGATCGGGCGGTCGAGCAGCGCACGCATGGGTGTGAGCGGCAGTGCGGCTGCAGGGGTCGACCAGCCTGCTCAACAAGGCCACCGGGGAACGCCGGGTGCTGTACTCCTCGGACACCGAGATCGACGGATCCACCTGGGTGCCCCTGTGGGAACCGCCGCGCCTCGGTGTGAACAGTTGCCTTGATGCAGGTCCTTGTACAGGACAGTCACACCAGACAGACAGGAGCGCGGCCCCGCGATCTCGGCTCGTCGCGGCGTTCGGTCTGGGAGTTGACCCTCGAAGCGGGCTTCCCGAAGGCCCGGTCGCAGACGAGCGCGATCGACTATCCATATCCCACAACTGAGACCAAAACTGAGACCAGCCGAGCCGCCAGACAACTGGCGGCTCTCGTTTTCCCAGGTCAGAGGAGTGGGCAGGGACGGGATCGAACCGTCGACCTTCCGCTTTTCAGGGCCACGTAGCTACATCCGCAATCATTCCGCCATGTTCATCAGTGCAGGTGGCAGCGTTACGCGCGTCGATGCGCACTGTCCCGAACGTGCATGAACGAGACGGAAACTGAGACGAGATCGCGACGGCAGGTGGGCGGGACACTAGGCGTCCTGGTCGCTTGGAACTCGACCGAAAGAACGGCTGAAACATGGGCGCGTTTTGCCCGCTTCGCCCCCATGGTTCAGCATTCTTTGGTCTCAGGGGCAGGTCGCCGCGCGGTGCAGATCACACGCCGTGCCTGAGGGCAGCCCACAGCCCCGCCCGAGACCTCCCGGGGACACCGGGGACAGAGAATTAGAGAGAGAAACCCTCTACCCACCTGAGGTGCCCCTACGGCCCGTTGGCGTTTCCGCAGGTCAGACCCACCTCGGGGACACCGGGGACACCCCTGTCCCCGAGGTGTCCCCCAAGATCGATGGCGTTTTCGCAGGTCAGAGGCGGTTCGGGGACACCGGGGACACCGGGGACAGTTCGGGGGTGTCCCCGGGGGATGTTTGCTCAGCACGCCGCTGTCTGTGCTACGGCGCACACTGGACGCGCGGCGAGAGGGCAGGAGCGCGACGCAGCAACGCGCTGGCTACGGCAGCGTCCGGCCTGGCGCCACTGGGGAACCCGGCTGGGAAGACTATGGTCAGTGGGCGGTTGCAGCTAGGCCGACCGAAGGGCAGTGCATGCAGCAAGGGACCTCGGGAGCGGAAGACTTCACGCAGGCTGCAGCACGCGAGGTACTGGGGGAGGCTTGCGTACGGTGTGCCCTGGACAGTCGTGGTGCGAAGCTGATGAGGCTGGGTGAGAACGCGCTGTTCGCGTTGGCGACGTCGCCGATCGTGGTACGGATCGCTCGTGGCGCCCATCTCCTGCCTGATGTCGAGAAGGAGGTTCGGGTCGCGTATTGGCTGAGTCGGGAAGGGCTACCGGCGGCTCGAATCGCTGAGCTGCCGTCCGTGGCCCAGCCCGTTCTCGTGGATGGTCGACCTGTCACCTTCTGGGAGTTCATCGACGCCCGCAATGAGCGCCCCTCTGTCCGTGAGCTGGGCTGGATTCTGCGGCAACTGCATGATCTTGAGAAGCCTAACGACGTACCGCTGCGAGATCTAGATCCGTTCGGACGAATGGAACGGCGACTTGGCGCAGCACCCTCATCTGTCTCTTCCGACATCGTCCGCTTTCTGACTGAGCGTTTTCACGTGCTGCGTGAGCGCTACCAGGACGTCTCGTTTGACCTGCCTCGTGGACCGGTCCACGGTGACGCTCACACGGGCAACCTCTTGCGTACCCGACGTAACGGCGAAGTGCTGCTTATCGACTTCGAGATGTTCGCCCATGGGCCTCGGGAGTGGGATCTCGCCGTACCCGCTGGGTACTACCAAGGCCTGAATTGGATTTCGCGCGAAGAGTACGAGGCTTTCGCCACTGCCTACGGCTACGACGTGTTGGACTCGCCGAGCTTCCCTGTCCTGCAGGCGATTCGAGAGCTGTCCATGACAGTGTGGCTCATGCAGCTTGTGGACAACCGACCACAAGCGGAGGCGGAGTTCTCGCGACGTGTAAGTGATCTGCGGAACGAGTCCATCGATAGGCGTTGGGCTCCGATGTAATTCAGGTAGTCTAAGATGTGGCTCATGTACGGGGGGAGCATGAAACGCGACCTTACTATAGCGCTAGCAGCTGGCGTTCTGGCCGCGACCACGATCGCCAGTTGCGGGGGAGTCTCCACCGAAGATCTCGCGGCCAAGATGGAGTCGATCGGGTACAAGTGCACTGAACCCGGACCCATCAAGCCGGGGGGGACCTTCAGATATGAAAAGCCACCGCCAGGTTGGATCGAGCCGGGTCGCGAGATCGATATCTCCACATGTGAGAAGCGCGAGAATCAATTCGTGCTCGTCCTTGCGGGAGACCTACCCCAGACCGCGACCACTGGGGGCCAAGTTCTGGAGGTTTACCACCCCGGACGGGACTGGCTTGTCGGCCCGTTTACTGATGAAGCCTCGACCCGTGAGGCATACCGAGCACTAAAACCCCTCGGAGGAGAGTCCGCACTGATCAAGTAGAAGTGATCGAGGACGTCAAGTGCTGGCATCGACGGATCATTACCGAGAGGGGCGGGCTCGCTCCCGAGCCACTTGATCACTCAGGGAGAGGGTATTGGCTGTACGCTCGAGGAACTCCTTGACGGCTTGGTCCTGGCGAAAGCCTTCCAGGCGCCGGAGGAATTCTTGGACGTAGGCCAGACACCGGGCGGAGCGCAGGACGGCAGTTGTGGACACCACTTCATCGGCCACCGCCAGACCCTGTTCGACGTCGCCCTGTTGGATGTGTGAGGTTGCCAGGACGGTCCGGCAGAAGGAGAGGCTCCGGACGTAGAGCGCCTCGGAGGTGGCGATGGAGCAGGGTCATTGCGAAGTCGTGAGTCCTTTGGTGACCAGGGTGATCGCTTGGCCGGGATGTCGGGCGTTGTGGCGTAGGGCGCGGGCGATGTTGTTGTGGCCGGCCCAGCGGAGCAGGGTGATGATC
>JBOHCZ010000304.1:0-17779 GCA_050699195.1 Streptomycetales bacterium | reverse complement strand
GGCCGACCCCCCGCCGCCGCAGCCTGCTGCGACGACTAACCCCAGCGCCGCCGCCAGGACAAGCCGGCCGCCCCTCATCCGTCGACCGAGCGACCTGGACACGATCATCTCGCTTCCTCCCGGGGCCGTCCTGAGATGGCCCCTCAGTCTGCACCGGATAGGCCTCCAGGGGAAGCGCGCCGTCCATTGCTACGTACTGAACAACCTCCGGTCAGTGCATCTGCAGTCGCTCGGCCGTGATGAACCGTGCCTGGTGGGACGCGAGGAAGGTGACTACGTCGGCCACGTCCGGCGGCTGGGCGACGTGGTACAGCGGCCCGGTCGCCTCCGCGTGCCGGAGCACCTCGTCGTTGACCCAGCCGGTGTCGGTGATGGGCGGGTGCACGAGGTTCGCCGTCACGCCGTGCCGCCCGAGCTCGTGCGCGGCGGACATCGTGTAGCTCTCCATGGCGGCCTTCGCGGCCCCGTACGACACCTCGCCGGGGAAGCCCTCGGGGCCGTCCGAGGTGAGGCCCACGATGCGCCCCCACCGACCCTCGCGTTCGATGTGGCGCCGGGCGAACTCGGCGATGAGCAGCGCCGAGGCACGCGCGTCCACGGCGAACTGGCGGTCGTGGGTGCGCTCGTCGACCCGGAGCAGGGTGCGGCCGAACCGGTCGCGTGGATCGGCCAGGAAGGTGTTCGCCAGCCAGGCGCTGGCGTTGTTGACCAGGATCTCGACCGGCCCGAAGCGCTCCTCGGTGACGTCGAAGAGCTGTCGCGGCACCTGAGGGTCGGCGAGGTCGGCCTCCACCGCGTGGGCACGACCACCCGCCTCGCGGATCGCCCGCGCGACCGCACGCCCGTCGCGGGCGCGTTGCTCTCCGTACCCAGGAGGGTACGGCTCGCCGCGGTGCTCGGCCGGGTCGATGCGGAGGTGAGTCAGCAGTACAGCAGCGCCTTGCGCGGCCAGAGCCGACGCGACCGCCGCACCGATGCCTTGATTCGCCCCGGTCACGAGCGCCACCCGGCCGGCTATCCGCAGATCGAGCACGGCCGGCAGCATTCCACGCCTGCGGACCCTTCGCGACCGGATATCGGACGCCCGACATCAGCGGTGTTCGGTGGCGAGCCGTGCGCCGAACCCGAGCAACACGACCCCCGAAAGCGCGTCGAGGGTACGCCGGACGCGATCGCGCCGCACCAGGGCGCGGGCCCGGCCGAGCACCGTCACCAGCACAAGCCACCAGGTCAGCGACAGCGCCGCGTGGGTGAGGGCGAGGGCGAGCGTCGGAGGGAGGGCCGACCCGGGGTCGATGAACTGAGGGAGTACGGAGACGTAGAACGCGAGCACCTTCGGGTTCGTGATGTTGGACAGGAACCCCTGGCGCCAGCCCCGGCGGGCAGAGCCTGCCGGCCCGGCCCGGTCAGCCGGCTCGGAGGCGGCCACCGAGGTGGGGTGCCGGCGAAGGGCCGAGCGCAGTGCCTGGACACCCAGGTAGCACAGGTAGGCCGCCCCGGCCCACCGGATCGCGCTGAGCAGCGTCTGCGAGCGCACGATCACCGCTGCGAGGCCGAACGCCACAGCCGTACCCTGCACGACCAGGCTGCTCACCACGCCGAAGCTGGTGCCCACGCCCGCCCGCCGGCCACCCGCCAACGAGTTCTTCACCACCAGGGCGAAGTCCGGACCTGGGGCGAGCGTGAGGGCAAGGGCGAGGCCGACGAAGGTCGCGTAGCTGTGCCAGGACATGACCGCGACGTTACTGACCCGGACACCGCTGAACACCCTGGTCTCAGGGTCGACCGTCCGCAACACCGAAGCTGCAGGTCATGGCCGGTTCGTTCGGTTTCTTGTGAGCGGTCCACCGGCGATTGTGTTCCAGGGTGTCCGCAAGCAGAGTGGAACACACGGACAACGATTACGCCGGGAGCCCCACACACCAGGGCAGCGGCCAGCCGGGAAGCGGTACACCCAGGGGGCGGCGGCCGTCGCCGCTCACCCCCCGGGCTCCTCCCCCACCGAGGCCATTACATACCCAGGTAAAACAGAAGTTAAATCCCCCTTTAGGATGATCTACCGCAACGCCTTGTCACACCTTGTCATGACCTTGCCATACGACCTCGTGCCACATCTGCTACCGGACCTGCTGCCACCGGCGTGGGAAACGGCAAATGGCCTTACCGTGCGGCGGCCAGCTCCGCGGCGACGAACTCCGCGATCTGCGCCGTGTTCAGCGCGGCGCCCTTGCGCAGGTTGTCCCCGCACACGAACAGCTCCAGGGCGTGCGGGTCGTCGAGGGACTGCCGCACCCGGCCGACCCATGTCGGATCGGTGCCGACGGCGTCGGCGGGGGTGGGGAACTCCGCCCGCCCGGGATCGTCGCAGAGCACCACGCCCGGGGCGTCGCGGAACACCTGGTGCGCGGCGTCGACGGTGACCTTGCGCTCGAACACGGCGTGCACGGCGAGCGAATGCGTGGTGATCACCGGCACACGCACGCACGTCGCGGACACCCGCAGGTGCGGCAGGCCGAGGATCTTCCGTGACTCGTTGCGGACCTTGAGCTCCTCCGAGGACCACCCGTCGTCCTTGAGCGACCCGGCCCAGGGCACGACGTTGAGCGCAAGCGGTGCGGGGAAGGGGCCGAACTCACCGACCGCGCGGCGCAGGTCTCCGGGGTGGGTGCCGAGCGAGGGCGATCCTGCGACCTTGGCGAGCTGCTCACGCAGGGTGTCCATGCCGGCCTGGCCGGACCCGGACGCTGCCTGGTAGGACGAGACGACCAGCGACTCGAGGCCGAACTCGGCGTGCAGCGCCCCCACGGCGACGATCATCGACAGCGTCGTGCAGTTGGGGTTGGCGATGATGCCGCGCGGTCGCACCCGCGACGCGGCGGCGTTGACCTCGGGCACGACGAGCGGCACGTCGGGGTCCATCCGGAAGGCCCCGGAGTTGTCGACCGCGACCGCGCCCCTGGCTGCCGCGATCGGCGCCCACTCCACCGACACCTCGTCGGGAACGTCGAACATCGCGACGTCGACGCCGTCGAAGCACTCCTCGGACAGCGCCTGGACCTCGAGTTCCTCCCCCCGGACCGGGAGCCTGCGCCCCGCCGAGCGCGGCGAGGCGATGAGCCGGATCTCGCCCCAGACGTTCTCGCGGGTCGAGAGCAGGTCACGCATGACGGAGCCGACGGCGCCGGTCGCACCGACGACCGCCAGAGTGGGCAGGACCGGCGGGTTCTGGTGGGCGTTGCTCATCGTCCCGTCCCTCCGTAGACGGTGGCGATCTCGTCCTCGGAGCCGAGATCGAAGGCCGTGTGCACGGCCGCGACGGCGGTGGCCAGATCATCGACCCGGCAGATGATGGAGATCCGGATCTCGGACGTGGAGATCATCTCCACGTTGACTCCCGCGTCTGCCAGCGCGGCGAAGAACGTCGCGGAGACCCCCGGGTGCGAACGCATGCCCGCCCCGATGAGGGAGACCTTCCCGACCTGGTCGTCGTAGAGCAGGCTCCGGAACCCCACCTGGGTGCGGATCTTGTCCAGCGCGTTCATGGCCTGCTGCCCGTCGGTCTTGGGCAGCGTGAACGAGATGTCCGTGCGGCCCGTCGTGGCTGCGGAGATGTTCTGGACGATCATGTCGACGTTGATCTCAGCATCGGCCATCGCCTTGAAGATCGCGGCCGCCTCGCCGGGCTTGTCCGGCACCCCGACGACCGTGATCTTCGCCTCGCTCTGGTCGTGGGCGACACCTGAGATGATCGCCTGCTCCATGTCGTCCCTCTCGGTTCGCTCGACGACGTACGTACCCGGCTTGTTGCTGAACGACGAACGTACGTGCACCGGGATGCGGTAGCGGCGGGCGTACTCGACGCAGCGCAGGTGGAGAACCTTGGCGCCGCAGGCCGCCATCTCCAGCATCTCCTCGTAGGAGACCTCGGACAGCCTCCGGGCGTTCGGCACGATCCGCGGGTCAGCGGTGAAGACGCCGTCGACGTCGGTGTAGATCTCGCACACGTCGGCCTCGAGCGCGGCGGCGAGCGCGACCGCCGTCGTGTCGGTGCCCCCGCGGCCGAGTGTCGTGATGTCCTTGGTGTCCTGGGAGACGCCCTGGTAACCCGCGACGATCGCGATGGCGCCCTCGTCGAGGGCCTCACGGAGCCGGCCCGGCGTCAGGTCGATGATGCGGGCCTTGCCGTGGGTGGAGTCGGTGATCACCCCCGCCTGACTGCCGGTGAACGACAGCGCCTCGTGGCCGAGGTTGGCGATCGCCATGGCAAGGAGCGACATCGCGATCCGCTCGCCCGAGGTGAGCAGCATGTCGAGCTCACGGCCCGACGGCAGCGGGCTGACCCGCTTCGCGAGGTCGAGGAGTTCGTCGGTGGTGTCCCCCATCGCCGAGACGGCTACCACGACCTCGTTGCCGGCCCTCTTGGTCTCCACGATGCGCTTGGCGACGCGCTTGATGCAATCGGCGTCGGCCACGGAGGAGCCGCCGTACTTCTGCACAACCAGGCCCACGTGTGCTCCTCGCTGCCGTGTGCTGCGGGTTTACAGGGGTTCGGCTGCCTGAGTTTAGTACTTCACGCCCCGCCACCCGTTGCCTCGCCCGGCGCACTGGCTGTGGCGAGACGGCCCCGGCCGTCCTCATGCCCGTTCTCGCGCCCCGGTTCCGGCCCGTCGTCCTGGTCCTTCTCCGACGCATCCAGGCGGGCGTGGGCAACAACGGCCTGCAAGGCACGCAAGGCCGAACTCGCCGTCGACCCCCAGTTGGACAGGTACGAGAACTGCCACCACCAGAGTGCCTCGATCGGCCGCCCGGCACGGTAGTGCTGGAGCCCGTGGGCCAGGTCGGCGACGACGTCGGCGATGTCGTCCGACAGCGAGCAGATCACCTGCTCGACGGCGGGATCGTAGGGGTCGAAGACCTCGGTGTAGATGTCGATCGGCTCGAGCAGCCGTGCGAGTCCTACCCGCAGGTCGTCGATATCGGGGTCGGGCCCCGCGTCAGGTTCGAACCGCTCCTCGGGGATCACGTCCACGATCGCCCCGAGGCGCCCGCCCGCGAGAAGCAGCTGGGACACCTCGAGCAGCAGCATGGACACCGAACGGTCCGGTGAGTCCCCGCGGGCAACCTCGGTGACCGCGATGATGAAGCTCTCGACCTGATCCGCGATCTCCGCGCTGAACTCGGTGAGATCATCAGACATCGAGGCGGCGCCTCCCCTCGAAGGCTCGACCCAGGGTGACCTCGTCGGCGTACTCGAGGTCACCGCCTACCGGCAGTCCACTCGCCAGACGCGTTACGCGCAAGTTCATCGGCTTGACGAGGCGCGCGAGGTAGGTCGCGGTCGCCTCGCCCTCGAGATTCGGGTCCGTGGCGAGGATGATCTCCTTGACCTCCCCGTCCGCGAGCCGGGCCATCAGCTCACGGAGCCTGAGATCGTCGGGACCGACACCCTCGATCGGGCTGATCGACCCGCCCAGCACGTGGTAGCGACCCCGGAACTCCCGGGTCTTCTCGATCGCGACGACGTCCTTCGGCTCCTCGACGACGCAGAGCACCGTGGGGTCTCGACGCGGGTCACGACAGATGCGGCACTCCTCGTCCTGGGCGACGTTCCCGCATGACCCGCAGAAGCGGATCTTGTCCTTGACCTCCACGAGGACCTCGGCAAGCCGCCGTACATCGACCGGATCGGCCGCGAGGAGGTGGAAGGCGATGCGCTGTGCCCCCTTGGGCCCCACGCCCGGCAAGCGACCGAGCTCGTCGATGAGGTCCTGGACGACGCCTTCGTACACAGCCTGCCCTCACGCTTCCGCGCAGCGCCCGCTCGTCACACGCCGCCCGAGATGCCGGGCGGGTCGCCGTGGCCGGAGAGCCCCTCAGTGAGGTGGCCTACAGCCCTCGCCTGCAAGTCGCCCGCCCCCCGGTCGGCGTCCCGCACCGCGGCGAGCACCAGATCGGCGACCGTCTCCGCGCTCTCGGCCAGATCGCTGGGGTCGATCGCCTCGGGTTTGATCCGGAGTCCCACGAGCTCACCCGCGCCGGTCACGGTGGCGGTCACGAGCCCGCCGCCGGCGCTCCCCTTGACCTGGGCATTCGCAAGCTCCTCCTGGGCGCTCATGAGATCCTGCTGCATCTTCTGGGCCTGCTGCAGGAGCTGCTGCATGTCGGCCTGCCCATCGGTCATCAGAACTCCTTGGTGCTGTTCATGCTCCCCGAGCCTACGTGCTGAAGTGCCGTGGCGCTGTGCGGTCGGGTCAGTGGACGGTCGCGCACGGCCCGCTCGCGGAGGCGGGTCCACGCCACTAATGTCCCATCTCCCGGATCACGGTGGCGCCGAGCTCCCGGGCGAGCAGCTGGGGCCCGGATAGGCCATGATCATCGGCATCGTCCGGACTCGGGGTGTCTGTGGCCGCGGAGCGCCGCTCCTGCCGCGGTGGACGTGACGGCGGGTCAGGGGCACCCTCGTGGGCCGGCCGCGCGGGCGAAGCAGGCTGCTGGCTCGGGAAAGCGGCGGGTACGCCCGCGCCACCCGATGGGTCCGGCGGATCGCCGGCGGCGCCGGACGCGTCGTCCTCGGGCGGCTCGTCGGTGATGCCTCCCGCGTCGGCGGCGATCCCGGGCACGGCCCCTGCGGGCGCCGGGTCGCCCGGCGAGCGCGAGGGGTCGACGAAGCATTCGACGCGCCAGTCGACGCCGAGAAGGTCGATGAGCGCCTGCCGGAGGATCTCGTCGCTGCCGCTGTTACAGAAGCTGTCGCGTGCGCCGGCGTTGATGAAGCCCACGGACAGCGTTTCGCCTTCGAGCCCGGCGACGTGGGCGTTCTGGCTCAGCAAGATCCAGGTGAATCGACGCCGGCGCTTGACCGCCTCCAGGACGTCCGGCCAGACCCGGCGGACGGACATCGCGTCGAGCCGACCGGCCTGGCCGGTCGGCGGTGGGGGCTGCCCGGCCCCGGCCGGGACCTCCGGGACCTTCCGGACCTCCGGGATCTCCGGGACCTCGTCGGAAGCCTGCGGGACCTGTTCTGAGGCCGGCGGAGCGGACTCGGCGGCCGGAGCCGGGCTGGTCGGCGGGCTGGCCGGCCCGGAGGTGCCGGGCGGACCCCCGACGGCGAGGCGCCGCTCGAGCCGGTCGAGGCGGGCTTGCAGGCTCCGGTCGTCGCTGTACGCGCCCGGAAGCAGCACGCGGGCGCAGATCAGCTCGAGCTGCAGGCGCGGCGCGGTCGCGCCCCGCATCTCGGTGAGTCCCGCATTAACGACATCTGCCGCGCGGGACAGCCCGGCCGTCCCGAAGCTCCCGGCCTGGGACCGCATCCGGTCGAGCCGGTCCACCGGCTGGTCGACGAGCCCCTTGGTCGCGGCGTCCGGGACGGCGCCGAGAATGACGAGGTCGCGGAACCGCTCGAGCAGGTCGGCCACGAACCGCCGGGGGTCGTGACCACCCTCGATGACGCGGTCGACGATCTCGAACACGCCGCCCGCGTCGTGCGCGGCGAACGCGTCCACCACGTCGTCGAGCAGGGACGCGTCGGTGTAGCCGAGCAGGCTCGACGCCAGCGCGTACGTCACGCCGTCGGCGCCGGCACCCGCGATGAGCTGGTCGAGCACCGACAGGGCGTCCCGTACCGAACCGCCCCCGGCCCGTACGACGACCGGCAGGACCGTCTCGTCGACGCGGACACCCTCCGCAGCGCACAGCTGCGTGAGGTAGTCGCGGACCACGCCGGGCGGCACGAGGCGGAACGGGTAGTGGTGGGTGCGAGACCGGATGGTGCCGATGACCTTCTCGGGCTCGGTGGTGGCGAAGACGAACTTCAGGTGCTCGGGGGGCTCCTCCACGACCTTGAGCAGGGCGTTGAACCCCGCCGGGGTCACCATGTGCGCCTCGTCGACGATGTAGATCTTGTAACGCGCCGCCGCGGGGGAGAAGAACGCGCGTTCCCGCAGCTCGCGGGCATCGTCGACGCCGCCATGGGACGCGGCGTCGATCTCGATGACGTCGATGCTGCCGGGTCCGTTGCGGGCCAGGTCGCGGCACGACGCGCACTCGCCGCACGGGTCGGGAGTGGGCCCCTGCTCGCAGTTCAGGGCGCGGGCCAGGATGCGGGCGCTGGTCGTCTTCCCGCACCCGCGGGGGCCGCTGAACAGGTACGCGTGGTGCACCCGATCGTTGCGCAGCGCCTGCTTGAGCGGCTCGGTGACGTGTTCCTGCCCGATGACCTCGTCGAAGGTTTCGGGGCGGTAGCGGCGGTACAGCGCGAGCGACACGCTCCGACCCTACGCAACGACGTGGGTACGGGACAGCCGGCACCAGCAAGTGCCGGGCACCCGCACACCCGGGAACGCAAGGGGCCCCCCGCGCACCCGCCAGAGCCTGCCTACCCTTGCTGCCTTCCGGCCCTGGGGGAGTTCAGCGGGATGACGCCGCACGGGGGACCTGTGCGCAGTCTACTCACCCGCAGCGGCGCACTCGCGGGGCCGATGAGGGCGGCCGGACCGCTTCCGCGTCTCCGGTACGCTGGCCGGCGGAGGATTCGCCTAGTGGCCTAGGGCGCACGCTTGGAAAGCGTGTTGGGGGCAACCCCTCGCGAGTTCGAATCTCGCATCCTCCGCCCGCTGACCAGGAAAGTTGCCGGGTGGCCGATGTACGCGCCACCCGGCTGACCTGCGCACCGGGGACGCCTTTCAGGGGAGAGCTGTCGCGGCGCCAAAGCTCGGGGTCAACGTTGATCATCTTAATGAGAGCCGTCCCGCCGGGTGCAGCCAGAACGTCAGGTGGCCGACTTGTTCCTCGTGGAGGTATGTGAACAGGTAGACGCGTACCCGGCGATCGACCTGGTGGGTCATCGTGGCGGGTTTGCGGAGCTGCTCGTACTGGCCGGAGGCCGCCTGGGTCGGTGAAAGCACCATCGCTCTGTGCAACCCGGTCGTTTCCCTTTGGGGGTTCATGTCAGGGTTGGAGGGAGAGGGCTCCGTTGTGTTCGGTGACCCTGCCGGTGTTGGTCATGGTGAGGTTGCCAGCGGTCTCGGTTACAGGGCTGACGAGGATCTTGAGTGGTGGGCGTTTGAGACTAGTTTGCCAAAGTTCGCGAGAGTCGTCTACGACTGTGGTTGTTACCCGTTTGGCGGTAATCTCGATGCGGTCAGCGAAGATCTGGATTACCAGGTAGTTCATGGATGGGGTCTGCAGTCTTCCACCGTGGATGATTTCGACGGGTGCGCCTGGGTCACCGATGTCGTGGCCGGGGGCGAGGACTGCGTTGATCTCGTGGAACTCGGCGGCTAGTAGCAGGTCAGCTTTGTTGTGGCGGTCCATGACCTGCCACAGTTTGTCGCCGTTTTCTAGCACGGTCGAGGACGAGTGGGACCAGTGGGTTCCGAGTTTGGGGGGGATTTCTACCTGAACGAAGACGTGCTCGGCGGTGGTGGCCTCGATCACCCTGGCTACCCAGCTCAGCTGATCGCTGGAGATACGTGCATGGGTGCCATCGCTCCAACGGGCGATTGGGTCGAGGCTTATCAGCAGCACACTTCCGGGTAGCTTGGCTGCGTAGGCGGTGCCCTTGAAGTTGGTTCCTACCGGGCGTTGGGCGTATTTTGTTCCGTTGGCGGTGAAGTTACGTGCCCACACCGCCTTGGCGGAGGGCAGCAATTTGTAGGACTGTTTCGTGTTGGGGATGAAACCCTCGTGGTTCATCCCGCCGAACTCGTGATCCCCAGGCGCTGGATACACCTTCAAACCGGCGGCGTTGTAGTCGCGCTTCTGCTCCCCGTAGTAGGCGTTGCCGGCGTTGGTCACGGCTTTCTTCTGGTTGTCCAGCGTGTTCACTGGGCCGAAGATTCCGGTACGGTCGACGTCCTTCCCCCACGCGCCTTCCACCTGATCGCCGGTCACGAACACCGCGTCGGGGCCCTCGCTGGCCACCTGACTCCACGCAGCCGACACCGCAGACTCCCATGAGGCATTCGTGGAATTCGGATCACCAGGGTCCCAGCCGCGGCCCTGTCGAATCTGTTTCACGTTGGCGATATCGGCATGCGGGATACCCGAGGTGCTCACAAACGTGGCCAGTGGTTCTTCTTGCGCCTGCACACCAGTGACATTGAATCCCCCCACCGCCGCGGCCGTCACCGCCCCCACCACTAAGACCGCAGAGCCACCGCCCCAGGCCAGCTTCCTGTGCTTGCCACGGCGATGCCGACCGACCCAAGCGCGTCCAAAGCCTAAACCAGCCTGTCCCACAACAGCCCCGCCCTTCCGCGAACCGACCAACCCCCGAAGGAACGAGGCCGCAAAAACAGCCCCAAACGAGCGAGGCGTGACATTACCCGGCACACTAACAAGCCGTCAAGGTGACTGGATAGGTAACCAGTCACACCACCTGTTGATCTGCGGCGTGTCGGTGTTGGTGCCCAGTGTGTGATCATGTTTGGTTCTGGGGTGTCGCGGCCGCTGCAGCCCTCGTATGAGGAGCTTGCCGCGTTGGTCATGGTGTTGGCGGCGAAGGTTGAGGCGTTGGAGGCCGAGGTCGCCTCGTTGCGTCGACAGCTCGGGAGGGGTTCGTCGAACTCGTCGATGCCGTCGAGTAAGGACGCGTCGGGTGCCGGTCCGCGGGCGCCGCGGCCGGTCGGCGGGCGCAGGCCCGGTGGGCAGAAGGGCCGGCGGGGAACGGGTTTGCAGCGGGTGGCGGTCCCGGACCGGGTCCAGGTCGTCGAGCCGCCCGGGTGCACCCGGCTGCGGGGCGGGCCTGGACGGCGCGGACGGTGACGTGGCCTCGATGGTGCAGGTCTTCGACATCCCGGCGATCGCGGTGAGCGTGACGGAGTACCAGATGATGCACCGGGTCTCCACCGGCTGCGGGGGGCCACGGCCGCGCCGCCGCCGGCCGGGGTCACCGGTGGCCCGACGTGTTACGGCCCGAACGTGGTCGCCGCCACCACAGTGTTGGTGGCCGGTGATGTGATCGGCGTCGAGCGAGCGGCCGAGCTGATGGCCGCGTTGCTCGCGGCGCCGGTCTCGACCGGGTTCGTCTCCCGCTGCATGGCCCGCCTGGATCAGCGGCTGGTGGCCGCGGGGTTCGAAGATGCGGTCAAGGACGCTCTGCGGACCGCGGCGATGATCGGCACCGACGAGACCCCGGCCAACGTGGCCGAGCCCGGCAACCACCACGTCTACACCGTGCGCACCATGCGGTCCCACACCGGCCGGGGGGGGCCGACCTGGTCTGGTACGGCGCCGCGGCCGGCCGCGCGGTCACGCCCAGGTCGACGCCTTCGCCCTGCTGGAAGACCACGACGGGGGTGCTGGTCCGCGACGACTACGGCGGATACACCAAGTTCGACACCACCCTGGCCGGGGTCCAGCAATGCTGCAGTCACCTGTTCCGCCATCTGGCCGACGTCCACGCCATCGACCCCCACCAACACGCCTGGACCGACCAGGCCGCCCGCGCCCTGCGAGCGGCCGGCAACGCGGTCACCGCCGCACGCGCGGCCGACCCGCACGCCACCAGCCTCGACCCGGTCCTGCTGGCCCGGCTGCGCCGCGAGTATGACCACGCCGTCAACGTCGGCATCTCCATCAACCTGTCCCGTCGATGGCACAAGGGAAACCACCCCGGACTCGTCCTCGCGCAACGACTCAAGCGCAAGACCGACCAGGTCTGGCTGTTCACCACCCGATTCGACGTGCCCTGGACCAACAACGCCTCCGAGCAGGCCATCCGCGGCATCAAGGTCCACCAGAAGATCAGCGGCTGCTGGAAGACACTAGCCCCCCTGCAACGCCACTGCCGCATCCGCTCCTACCTCACCACAGCGCACAACCACGGCATCAGCGCCCTCACCGCGATCCGCGACGCGCTCACCGACAATCCCTGGATGCCACCACAATCCGCGTGATCAACTACCACGCAACCCGTGACCCGTTACCGCCGTAGATGGACTTGCACACGTGCGGTCACCGTCATCGTCGGCGCTCGGCCTAAGAAGCCGTGAGATGACTGTTCTCTGGTGGCCGTCTCGGGACGGGGGTCAGCGAGCTTGTTCGAAGATGCCATTGTGCATGCCCCAGGGTTTCGAGTAGAGGTCTTTGAATGCCTGCTCTACGGGTCCTTCGATAATGTCGTTGTAGATACCGAGGAGGCCTTGCCCGTCGGGTCGCTCCAGTGGAGGTAGCCCCCGGTATCGGTCACCAGTGGGAGCGGTTGCGTTCGAGCACGTGCCGAATCTACTGAGTTGTTGTTCTGTGCAGTAGGTGTGGAGGGCGCCCAGGACGAGGTTGTCAGAGATGTCATTGAAGGCGTCGAGGAGAAAGTTTTGGCAGCGGATGCTGGTGCCTGGTGTGGCCGCCACGTACACGCCCACGTCGGTCATCTCCGAGATTCCGTACTGCGCTCTCCATGCGATCTCATCGGAGTCACCGGACTTGACGGCTTCCGCCCACGGCGGGGGCAGCGTGAGTTTCCTCTTGGCCGGGTGGGGCTTGAGGATCCCCGCTGGGGGCTGCTCGTCCACCCGGTCGGAGAACGACAATATGGTCAGTGGCCGCAGCCTCCCGTCGAGGATGAAGGGAAGGGCCACCCGGGTCGGGGCCTCCCTCCTCGTCTCCCAGTCGTGTTCGTGCTGCACCACTCGTGTTACGAAAAGTAGCAATCTCGCCGATCGAGCTGCAGAGCGTGAGACGTAGGTCACACAGATGGCCAGAGGGATACCGTGCGCTGCATCTGCACGGAGACGTCGTAGAGCGTCTGCACCCGGTCGCGCGCCCGCCGGGCCATCAGCGCTGTCCCGCCGGGGTCTTGGATCCTGGTCCGGAGCGAGGTCACCAGTGCGTTGACGTCACCTTGGGGCACGAGGGTGCCCGCAGCACCGCCACCGAGTGCCTCGACGTTGCCGGGCACATCGCTGGCTACGATGGGTATTCCAGCGGCCATCGCTTCCAGGAGCGCGTAGGGCATGCCCTCGGCGTCGCTAGGAAGGATGAACAGGTCGTGCTTGGCCATCTGCTCGGGAATGTTTGGTACCCATGGATGCAGATTCACCCGGTGCTCAACCCCGAGATCGATGATGAGCTGGTGAAGCACATGGCGTTCTGTCCCCTCGCCGTACAGGTCGACCGCGCCGACGAGTGACTCCGGAAGTTTGGCCGCCGCCCGTACCAGAACGTCCAGGCGCTTCTCCGGCGAGAATCGGGCGGCCGTCATCAGCAACACCGGTCGGTCGCCAATGTTGACGCGCGGCCGAGCCCGCGCAGCGATCGTCCTGACGTCGACGCCGTTGGGAATTACGGTGTGGGCGACGTCGCGTAGATCCACGAGTTCCGACATCGTGGCCCGATTCCCCTCGCTGACGAAGATCACATTCTTCGCCGCACGGTAGGTTGCCAGGATCCGCGCTGCGTCATCGGGCGCTAACGTGAGATCGCAGCGAATCTGCTGCTCAGTAATGACGCTCGGGAGTTCGCGTTGGACGGCAATTTCTCGCAGGACGAGGCAAGAGAACGGCGATCCGCAGACGATGTGGAGCCCATCGGGTGCGACCTCTTCGATCAGCGTTTCGGCCGCCTCACGCAAGCGGTCGCGGTGGTGACGGCGGCGATAGAGCGCGACGCGATACAACGGCACGTCCGGCAGAATCTGGGATGCCTCGCGCAGGGCACTCGTCGTGGTTTCCTCGATCGCCAGCACGGGTTCATGGCCTGCCTGCAGAAGAGCGCCGGCGACGTCGAAGACGTAGCCATCGACGCCACCCCTGATCGTCACGTCGGAACTCAGAAGGATCCTCATCGATCGGCCCTCCGTGCAAGACCGATCGCGAGGCGGCTCACTCACACTCCCGGATCTGCGCGGCCCGGGCGACCAGCCCCGCCCGAGTCCCCACCCTGAACCGCTCCAGCGCCTGGATCCCCGGGGCGGTGGGTACCTTCCGTCCGTGGACCGTGAGAGCGATGACCGCGTGATCAGGTAGGACTGCAGCTAGGGCTCGCATCGCCGCATAGGTCGGCTCCGTGTCCAGTGGCGGCGAGCCGGCCCAGGTCGTCTGCTTGCCGTACGGCAGGTCGATGAGCACCAGATCGGGCGGCGGTGTCGGCACCACGGCCGCGAGGGAAGCGGGATCGAATACGTCAGCCGTTGCAACGCTTGCAGGCAAGTCGCCTCCCGAGGCAGCTAGGCGCTGAGCGAGGCGAATTGCAGCCTCGGCTGCCTCACGATGGACGGCCTTGTCGAACTCATTCTGACGCTCCCTCAGTTTATCCGCGCGGGCCGTGAGCCCCGTCCCGGTCAACAGCGCTACATTGCGGACGGCCAAGGCCGCGGCTTCGGGATCGATGTCGGTGGCGAGGATGTACCGCAGGCGTTCGCGGTGGAGCAGTCCGACCGTTGTGATCAGAATGCCGCTGCCGCAGCAGGGATCCCACAAGCCAGCCAGACGGTCCGGAAGATGGGACAAGGCCCGCAGGAACAGCTCCGAGGATAGGCGTACGGGATAGGCCGGATAACCGGGCGCCGAGTGGAGTACCGACCCGCTCGCGAAGTCCCGGTAGTCATCGCGGCTCGTAACGTAGCGGTAGGCCATCAGGAAGCTCCACAGATCGGAGAGGCGCTTCCCACCTCGGCGGGTCTCGCATCTCCCCATTGGTCGCCTGCTAGGACTCTCCGGTATAGCTCCTCGTACTGGCGAGCGATGCTCATGTAATGCCAGCGCTGGAGGCCTATCTGACGAACCGCCTGAGGCTCTGGTAGGCCATCGATGATGTCCCTTGCATCGCGGGCTGTGAACGAAGATCCGCACTCGACGAACCGGCCCACGCCTGGAACCAGTTCGGGCAGGCACCCGTTACGGGTAGCGATCACGGGGGTGCCGCTGACCGCGGCCTCCGAGACCACGGTCGCGCCTGGCTCGCACCACGGATGGCCCCATGGACCGGTCACCGGTTGAGATAGCACCATGACCGCACGGGCGCCCGCGATCAGGTCACGACGATCGCCGCCGCCGACCTCGCCCACGAGATCGATGGCGTGAGCGAAATCCACTTTGATGCAGTCGAGGTACTCCGGTTCCCAGGATGGGCCTGCGAGCACGAGACGGAACCCGGCCGCCGCCGCGAACGCCGCTGCCTCATACGCCCCCTTATGTGCCGAGATGCGCCCAAGGAAGAGCACGTAGTCGTCCTTCTGTCCCCGAAAGCGGTGCTGTTCTGGGTCGACCGGCAACGGGATGACCGGCCCGTCGGCCGCAGCTCGTTGCGCGGCCGAGACGTAGGCGCAATTCAGCGTGTGGCGCGGAGGGCCGGTCAGGTGATGCGTAGAGACGAAGCCCGCTCGCCGGGTCACGATGGCGGGGTCGATCAGACCGTTGGTGTGATCGTGCACTATGTCGATGTCCGCGCAGGCGGCCCACGTATCGAAATGGGCAGGCGTGGTGGCATCAAGCACCCTGACATCTGACGGCATTGAGCTCCCTGGCGCACCGAGCAGAGTGACCTCGTGACCCAATGCCCGCATACCACAGATCAGATGCGCACACACCCACTGAATTGCGCCGTACCCCTGCGGCGGCACCGTGATCCATTGGTTTGGGTCCGCAGAGAACCGGAACGGTGGGTTAACCATGGCGATCTTCACGCGGCGGTTCCGCGGGCGGACTCGTCGGTACGGCCCACGTCGTGCTGAGAACGCCTTGTCGGTCGGAACCACTCACGGATAATGCCGACGACGACAACTGTGACATACCCGAGCGCGAGAACGTTGATCCGGCGTCCGGCGCAGTAACGACGCCATTCCTTCCGAAGGCCAGCGGCCGGCTGTTCGCGGCGGACCTCGCTGCGTCCCTGCCAGTACGCCCTCCGCACAAGGTATCGAAGGGTCAGCCGGCGGGGGTTGACCTCGTGGACGACGGAAACATGAGGGAGCACCAGCTCGCGTGCCCCGGCCGCCTTCATCGCCGTGACGAAGCTCGTGTCATCCCCTGATTCGAGTTGCTGCCCTGTTCTGCCCAGCCGCATGTCGAACCGCAGCCCATGCCTATGCGCGAACGCCGCGTCGATCCCCATACACGCCCCCCAGGTCTTAACCTCCCCCTCAGGCGAGTGCCAGCCGACCAGGTGCATCTGGCCACGCGTGAAGAACCATGGCCACAGCTTCGGCCGGTCCGGCGGAACCAGCCGGGCGCCTACCACCTCGGCACCTGCGGCGAAGGCGGCCCGTACCGCGTCCACTGCCTTGCGGTCCAACCGGACGTCATCGTCGATGAACAGCACCCAGCCCTTCGGCCTTGCGTCTAGGACGGAGTTACGGGCGGCCGATAGCCCCCGCATGGCGCCGTGACAGATGACCTCACCGCCCCGGGATCGGATCCGACCGGCGACCTCCAGGGACTCAACCGACTCGGGCATGTCGAGCAGGACGAAGAACTCACCGCTCTCGACTTGCGCGATGTTGTGCTCCCATCGGGCCTCCAAGTCGTCGAGGCGGCTCGTGCACACGGCCACCACGAGCCCGGTCACAGCCCCACCGGCCGCAAACCTCTGCTCCGGAGTGCCGCATGAGCGCGCCGCCGTCGAACCATCCGGAACGACCTCCCGACGAGCCACAATGCACCTACCGCTGTGTCGCCGAGCGCTCCTGCCCGAGTCTCAGATGGAGCTGCTCCGCGCCCGGCGAGGTCGTTGCGGAGCCAACGTGTGACGAGCCGACAAGTGGGAAACCAGCCCCACTCCGGATCGGTGAATAGGAAGTAGTACTTGTTGCGGAGCATGTGGCGCCGCCGGTAGAGCGAGGCGTGGGTGCCACCCTCGCCCATGTGCTGGATCCCGAGGTCGAGCAGTAGAGCAACTCGCCATCCGGCCCACCGGGCGCGGCGGCATAGATCGGACTCTTCGTAGTAGGTGTGGTAAGCGGGGTCGAAGAGTCCTACTTGCCGCAGCACTGCTGTCCGGCAGAAGAGAGCGGAACCCTGCACATACGCATGTTCGAGGGCTTGTGGTGCCCGCCCCGCCAGCGGACCCGCTGAGGGCGGTCCCTCCACGCGATCCGCCACGAAAATGTGGCTCTCGCCCGAGTCAAGGGCAGTCCGCGACCAGGCGTTCAACTCCCCGGTCGGGGAACCGTCCGCGGTGTACGCATACTGGAGTGGGCCAACGATCCCATACGATGGCCAGGACCGCATGAAGTCGACCAGCCGCGCCACCAGGTCCGCCGGGGTCCGTGTGTCCGGGTTGACGAGGAACACGTAGTCAGCGCCGCGAGCCAACGCCTCGCTCATCCCTCGGTTGTTGGCGCCGGAGAATCCGTCGTTGGATGGGCTCCGGATCACCTGCACCTTCGGGAACCGAGATTCCACGAGGTCGGCGCTGCCATCGGTCGAGGCGTTGTCCACCACTATGAAGTCGAGGTCGGTGCGCTCGTCCACCCGGCTGGCCGTCAGCGTCGCCAGACAGTCGTCGAGCCAGCGACCGTCGTTGGTCGTAACAGTGATCGTCACGACTCTTGTCCGCCCATCCATGCCGTCCTCCGATCCGGGCCTGCACATGCACGGCAACGTCCCGGTGACCGACAGTCGCCGTTGCCCACGAGCCTATCCGCGATCACGGACGTTGCCTCGGCGCTGGTAACATCGTGCGGGCAAGGCAACCAGTTCGGAAGCGATGTGTTATGTCCAGGACCAGCGGCGATGCGCGAGATCGGTGGGGGAACCGCGACCACCGAAGAACCACCCGTCCGCATCGTCCATCGACTCCCAAACCGACATCCGCCGGGCCCGGTTTGCGCGGGGGCGGATCT
>JBOHCZ010000303.1:0-8768 GCA_050699195.1 Streptomycetales bacterium | reverse complement strand
CGGCAAGGCGCTGCGACACCTCGGGCAGCCGGCTGCGCAGGATCGCCACCTCCCGGGTCAGCTCGGGGTGGTCGAGCCAGTGGTAGAGGCAGCGCCGCTTGAGCGCGTCGTGCACCTCGCGGGTGCGGTTGGACGTCAGTACGACGGCGGGCGGGGTGCTGGCGTGGATGGTGCCGAGCTCCGGCACGCTGATCGTGAACTCCGAGAGCACCTCGAGCAGGAACGCCTCGAACTCGTCGTCGGCCCGGTCGATCTCGTCGACGAGCAGCACGCTCGGGCTGGTCTCGAGGGCCTGCAGCAGTGGGCGGGCGATCAGGAACCTGCGGTCGTAGAGCTCTGCCTCGAGCTCGGCGACGTCGGTGACGCCCGCGGCCTCCGCGGCGCGCAGGTGGAGCAGCTGGCGCGGGAAGTCCCAGTCGTAGAGCGCCTGCGTGGAGTCGAGCCCCTCGTAGCACTGCAGCCGGATCAGCGGTGCGTCGAGCAGCTGCGCCAGGGCAGCGGCCAGCGCCGTCTTGCCGACGCCCGCCTCACCCTCGAGGAACAGCGGCCGGCCCATGCGCAACGCCAGGTAGGCGGCCGTGGCCAGTCCCTCGCCGGCGAGGTAGCCGCTTGCGTCGAGCCGCTCCGCCACCGCGCCGGGACCGTCGATGCCTCGTGCCGACACCCACGCGTCGCTCACGCCTGCCTCCTGCCCGATGTCTCGCCTGCTCCCCCGGGTGGCTCCTTACTCACGGTACGTCCTCGCCGCAGCCGCGGGCGAACCCCGCCCGCCGTGGGATAATCACACGCCCGACGGGAGGTGATGGGAGCGCATGTCGACCGCAGCTCTCGCCGTGATGTCCGACCCAGGGCCCTACACGATCGAGGACCTTCTCGCTCTGCCCGACAACGGGCAGCGTTACGAGCTGATCGACGGGAGCTCCTGCGCGTCGAGCTGTCCTGCGACGACGTGCCGCGCATCTACGCCTTCGCGCTGACCGGGGACGGCACGTACACGGAGACCGGGCTGGCGCGGCCCGGGCAGGACCTCACGCTCACGCGACCCTTCCCCGTCACGCTGGCCGCCGGGATGCTCGCGGGCCCGCGGCCGTAGCCGTCGATCCTCGAGGGTCGGTTGCGTGAGGCCGCTCCACCGGTCAGCGCCGGTCGAAGGCTCCGGAGCGGGCCGCACCGACGAAGGCACGCCAGCCGGCCGGCGTGCAGACCAGGGCGGGTCCGCGACGGTCCTTCGAGTCGCGAACCGCCCACCGGCCGCCGGCGAGCGGGGCGACCTCGACACAGTTGTTGTCGCTCCCGCTGTAGCTGCTCTTGCGCCACGCGGCACGGGTCAGGTCGTGGCGGGTCATGTCGCACCTCGGTCCGGGTCGCCTACAGGTCCCTCTCCACCTGGGCGATCAGCACGAGCGACTCCGCGGGCGGGAGCGCCGCCGCGCGCAGGTGGTCGAAGACCACGGTATACCGGATGACCTCGGCTTCCTGCTCCAGATACAGGCTGCTCGTCATGTTCTCGAGCAGCACGACGTCCATGTCGGCGTACTCCGGGAAGCCGAGGATGGCGAACGGGCCGTCGACCCCGGGGTGCGCGCCGGAGTCGTACGGGAGTACCTGCAGCGTCACGTTTGGCAGCTCGGCGGTCTCCCGCAGCCGGGCGAGTTGGCGCCGCAGCACCTGCGGGCCGCCGACCTGCTGGCGCAGCGCGGCCTCCCCGACGATCGCCCACAGCGCCAGCGGCTCGTCGCGGGCCAGCACCCGCTGGCGGGCCGTCCGGACCTCGACGAAGGTGTCGATCTCCTGCGGGTCCGATCCGATCCTCGGACCGCGGATCACCTCCCGGGCGTACTCCTCGGTCTGCAGCAGCCCGGGCAGCAGCAGCGTCTCGAAGGTGCGCACCGACGCGGCGTCGGCCTCCAAGGCGATCAGGTCGGTATAGGCGGGCGAGAGCACGCCCTCGTAGCTCTGCCACCACCCCTTCCTGCGGCCGTGCCTGGCGAGGTTGAGCAGCCACTCCTGGGCGCCCTCGTCCGTCAGGCCGTACCCGTCCAGGATCACCCGCAGGTCGCGCGGCCGGATGTTGACCCGGCCGTTCTCGATCTTGCTGAGCGAGGACGGCGAGCGCTCGAGCTTGTCCCCCGCCTCATCGAGGGTCAGTCCCGAGGTGTCCCGCAGCCGGCGCAGCTCCGCACCGAGCCTGCGGAGCCGGACGGTCGGGCTCAGGTCCGCGGCCATGTCTCCTCCTTGATCGGCCCAGTATGCGCCGGCCACATTGACAAGATCAAGCACATGTCAGAGAAATATTTATCCGGTCTGACTTGTCTCGCTCAGCTCTCCGTGTCAAGCTAGCGGTCGTTCTCACGCTGCGTGACTGTACTACTCGTCAGCGTGACCGCAGGGCTCGACCAGACAGCCCGACCAGCCGGGAGGCCGCATGCGTGCAGGGGGGCCAGGTCCCGCCGTTCCGGCGCAGGGTGCGCCCGATGGACGGGCGGCCGGCCAGCGGCGATGGGACGAGATCAAGCTCAGCGCCGACCCGGCCGAGATCGGGCGGGCGCGACACCTCACCCGCGAGCGCCTCCTGTGCTGGGGACTCGGCGGGCTGACCGAGGTGGCCCAGCTGCTCGTGACCGAGCTGGTCACCAACGCGGTCGTGCACGCGGGTACGCCCGCGCGGGTCCGCCTCAGCTACGACGGCACGCTCCGCCTGGAGGTCAGCGACGCCAGCCCCGAACCGCCGAAGCCGCGCGAGCCGGGGCCGGACGACATCGGTGGGCGGGGCCTTGTGCTGGTCAGCCTGCTCGCGCAGCGTTGGGGCTGGCGGGCCGAGCCGGGCGGCAAGACCGTGTGGTGCGAGTGCGCTGGCGACCACGCCGCGCCACTGCCGCGCGCCGACGGCGCTAGGCGTTCATCCATTGGACGAGCTGGATGACGACCCCGTTGGGGTCGGTGACCTGGAAGAAGCGCTCGCCCCAGGGCTCGGTCTGGATCGGCGTCGTGATGCTCACGCCCTCGTCCTGCAACCGGGCGTACTCGCGCTCGATGTCATCGACGACGAACGCCACAAGTACGCCGTCGGCCACGTGGTCGCGCATGCTCTCCGGCTTGAAGCTCTTGAGCCCGCGGCGCAGGAACACCAGGTTGAAACCGGCGTCCTGTCTCGACAGGGAGACGAAACCGTCGTCGGACATGTCCTCGGTGAACCCGAAGTGCTCGCGGACGAAGTTGGCGGACGCGCGCTCGTCGGACACGTTGAGCGAGAGGGCGGAGGCGGTGATGTGCACGGGCGCTCCCCTGCGGTGAGGTAGAGGCAATAGTCGTACGCTGTATAGCGTACATCATACGGTGTTTTCCGTCTGAGTTTCTGAGAGGCGGTCGGCGATGGCGACCAGCAGATCGAGTGACGGCGACCCGGCGAGGACGCTCGAACTGCTCTGGCGGCATCGACCTGGGGTGCGGCCCTCCGCACGGCGAGGCCCCCGCCAAGGGCTGTCCGTCGACCGGGTCGTCGAGGCAGCGATCTCCCTGGCGGATCGCGAGGGGCTCGACGCGGTCAGCATGCGCCGGCTCGCCGAGATCCTGGGCGTCGCGCCCATGACCCTCTACACCTACCTGCCGGGAAAGGCGGAACTCATCGATCTGATGCTCGACTGGGTCTACGCCCAGATGACCCTGACAGACACCGCCGGCCTGCCCTGGCGTGCCCGTCTCGAGGCGATCGCCGACGACAACCGCGCCCTGTTCGCCGCCCATCCCTGGGCGGCCTTCGTCTCCACCGGCCGACCGCCGCTCGGCCCGGGGCTGATGGCCAAGTACGAACACGAACTACAGGCCCTCGAGGGGACGCCTCTCGACGACGTCGAGAGGGACGCCGCGCTCACGTTCCTGCTCGATTTCGTCCAGACCGCTGCCCGGGCGGAGGCCGATCGAAGGGCTGCCGCGCGCGAAAGTGAGATGGATGACGCCGAGTGGTGGGCGGCGAACGCACCACTGCTCGCGCGAGTCGTCGACACCACCGCCTACCCCACCGCGGCCCGGGTCGGCACTGCGGCAGGCGCTGCCCATGGCGCGGCCTACAGCCCGGAGCACGCGTACCGGTTCGGGCTGCGGCGGGTCCTCGACGGCCTCGGCGTGCTCACGGACAGCCGGGAGAAATCGTCCTGCCCGCACCACCTTCCGTAGTGGTACCGGCATGCGGCGATCCGGATGTCGTCCTCGCTGATCTTGTGGGGCCTCAGGACCAGGGGTCAGTCGTTGTGCTCGGTGCGGGTCTGCTCGTCCACCAGCGCCCGCAGCTGCGCCACCCAGCGCCGCGCTCGCGCGCCGTCCGAGGACTGGATCGCCATCACGGCCAGCGTGCCCCCGTCGTCGAGGTCGAGCAGCACCCACGGGTCACCGGTGCGCATGTTCACGTTCACGACCTCCGGCCAGGACAGCCGCCGCGAACGGAAAAGGTTCACAACCGTCAGGCCGTACTCGTCGGCCACCAGCCTCGGGCGGGCCAGGATGTGCAGGAAACCCGCGACCAGCCCTCCCACGCCGACGAAGGCCACCCGGTCGGCCACGCCGAAGGCGGTGCTGCCCGTCCGCGGCAGCAGGATCGCGATGATCACCATCGTGGCGAGCACCGCGACGGCGACCCCGTAGGCGACCATGCGCGCCAGGCGCGGGCGCCACGTCACCGGCAGGACCGGAAGCGACTCTGCCATCGGGGAGCGCTCAGAGGCGGCAGGCGTGGATGTCGGTCACGAGGATCGCCCGCGCACCGACCTCCCACAGGTCGTCCATGATCCGCTGAGCGTCCTTGCGAGGCACCATCGCCCGCACGGCGACCCAGCCCTCGTGGTGCAGCGGCGAGACGGTGGGCGCCTCGAAACCCGGCGTGATCGCGCACGCCTCGTCGACCCGCTCGACGCGGATGTCGTAGTCCATCAGCACGTAGCGGCGCGCGACGAGAACCCCCTGCAGGCGCCGGGCCAGCTGGTCGACCGCCGACGACGGGCCGGCACCGACGTGGCGGATCAGCACCGCCTCCGACTGCATCACCGGCTCGCCGACGAACTCCAGCCCGGCCTGGTGCAGGGTGGTGCCGGTGTCGACGACGTCGGCCACCACGTCGGCGACCCCGAGCCGGATCGCGGTCTCGACCGCGCCGTCGAGGCGGATCACGTCGGCGTCCACGCCCTGGTCGGCAAGGTGCTTGGTGACCAGGCCGGCGTAGGAGGTGGCGACCCGCAGCCCGCCGAGCTCCTGGATCCCCTTCGCCGAGCCAGGCCGCGCGGCGTACCGGAACGTCGAGACGCCGAAGCCCAGCGCGAGGATCTCCTCGGCGGCCGCCCCGCTGTCCAGGAACAGGTCCCGGCCGGTGATGCCGACGTCGAGCGTGCCCCGGCCCACGTAGACCGCGATGTCGCGAGGGCGGAGGAAGAAGAACTCCGTGCTGTTCTCGGGGTCCTGGAGCACCAGCTCGCGGGCCTCGGAGCGGCGGCGGTAGCCGGCCTCATGCAGCATCGCCCCCGCCGGGTCGGCGAGCGAGCCCTTGTTCGGCACGGCGATACGGAGCATGGCGGACTTCCTCGTTCCCTCATGTGCCTGTCGGCCTGTCGGCCTGTCGGCCTACGGTACGGCCGCGGGTGGGCAGCTGGCTCACAGCCGAGCGTATACGTCCTCCAGCGTGATGCCGCGGGCGAGCATCAGTACCTGCACGTGGTAGAGCAGTTGCGAGATCTCCTCGGCGGCCCGCTCCCGGGACTCGTGCTCCGCGGCCATCCAGGTCTCGGCGGCCTCCTCGACGACCTTCTTGCCGATCGCGTGAACGCCCTCGTCGAGGTAGTCCACGGTGCGCGACCCAGGCCTACGAGTGGCCGCCTTCTCGGAGAGCTCGGCGAACAGGCCATCGAACGTCTTGTGCGTCACGGCGATCAAGCGTACGGCCTCGCCATGGACGCATTGTCAGAGGAAGCGCGTCAGGTCCCGCAGGGCCAGCGCCGTGCCGAGGGCGGCCAGCGCCGCCTCGTAACCCTTGTCCTCCTTGGCGCCGGGCAGCCCGCTGCGGTCGTAGGCCTGCTCCTGGGTGTCGCAGGTCAGCACGCCGAAGCCCACCGGGACCCCGGTCCGCAACGTGACCTCGGTCAGACCCCAGGTCGCGGCCTGGCAGACGTAGTCGAAGTGCGGGGTGCCCCCGCGGATCACCACGCCGAGGCACACGAGCGCGTGGTACCCCCGCTCGGCCAGCGCCCGCGCGGCGACCGGTAGCTCGAAGCTGCCAGGCACCCGCAGCACGGTGGGCTCCCCGATCCCGACCTCGTGCAGCGCGCGCAGCGCGCCGTCGAGCAAGGCGTCGGTGATCTCGCGGTGCCACTGCGCGGCGACGACACCCGCGCGCAGCTCCCCCGCACCCCGCAGGCGCAGGTCCGGCGCGCCCCCAGCGCTCACGTGGACCCGCCGTCCGGGCCGGTGTCCGGGCCGTCCAGGTCGGGCATCTCGTGGCCCAGCCGGTCCCGCTTGGTCCGCAGGTAGCGCAGGTTGTGGGGCGTGGCGACGACGGGCAGCGGCACCCGGCCAAGCACCGAAAGGCCGTACTCCTCGAGGCCCGCCAGCTTGGCCGGGTTGTTGGTCACCAGCCGCACGGACTTCACGCCGATGTCGGAGAGCATCTGCGCGCCGATGCCGTAGTCCCGCGCGTCCGCCGGCAGGCCGAGCTCGAGGTTCGCGTCGACCGTGTCGTGGCCGATGTCCTGCAGGTGGTAGGCCTGCAGCTTCGACAGCAGCCCGATGCCCCTCCCCTCGTGCCCCCGCAGGTAGAGCACCACCCCGCGGCCCTCGGCCGCCACCTCCGCCATCGCCGCGGCCAGCTGGGTGCCGCAGTCACAGCGCAGCGAGCCGAACACGTCGCCGGTGAGGCACTCCGAGTGCACCCGCACCAGCACGTCCTCGCCGCCCCCGAGCTCCCCGCACACCAGGGCGACGTGCTCCACGCCGTCGATGCGGCTGCGGTAGCCGAGCGCGCGGAAGACGCCTTCCCGGGTCGGCAGGCGGGTCTCGGCGACCCGCTCCACGGTCCGCTCCGTGCGCCCGCGGTACGCGATGAGGTCGGCGATCGAGATGATGGTGAGGCCGTGCTCGCGGGCGAACGCCAGCAGCTCCGGGGGGCGCATCATGGTGCCGTCGTCGTTGACGATCTCCGCAATGGCGCCGGCCGGGGTGAGGCCCGCGAGCCTGGCGAGGTCGACGGCGGCCTCGGTGTGGCCCGGCCGTACCAGCACGCCGCCCTCCCGGTAGCGCAGCGGCACGACGTGGCCCGGACGCACCAGCTCATAAGGCTCGGTCGCGGAGTCGACCAGGGTACGGATCGTCCTCGACCGGTCGTGCGCTGAGATGCCGGTCGTGACGCCGTCCCGGGCGTCGACGGTGATGGTGTACGCGGTGCGCAGCCGGTCCTGGTTCTGCTGGGCCATCAGCGGCAGGCCGAGCCGGTCCAGGTCCTCGCCCTGCATGGCCACGCAGATGAAGCCGCTGGTGTGGCGGATCATGAACCCGACCAGCTCGGGGGTGGCCTTGGACGCGGCGAAGATCAGGTCCCCCTCGTTCTCCCGGTCGGCGGCGTCGAGCACCACGACCGGCCGACCCGCAGCGGTGTCGGCGATCGCCTGTTCGACGGCGTCGAGTCGCACCGCTGGGGGAACGGCGTCGGGCCGGCTGTTCACGAGCGCACCTCAAGCAGCCGCTCGACGTACTTGGCGATCACGTCGACCTCCAGGTTCACGGCGTCGCCCGGGCCCTTGCGGCCCAGCGTGGTGAGCGCGAGCGTGGTCGGGATGAGTCCCACCGCGAAGTGGTCCGCCGCGGCGCCGGTGACCGTGAGGCTCACTCCGTCGACCGCGATCGAGCCCTTCTCCGCGACGTAGCGGGCGAGGCCCGGCGGCAGGGCGATCCCGACCAGCTCCGCCGGGTCGCCCGGGGCGCGCTCGACGATCCGCCCGACACCGTCGACGTGACCCTGGACGAGGTGGCCGCCGAGCCTGGTCTGCGGGGTCACCGCCCGCTCGAGGTTCACCGGGTCGCCCGGGACGAGGGCGCCGAGGGCGGTGCGGTCCAGCGTCTCGGCCATCACGTCGGCGGTGAACGTACCCCCGTCCCCGGTGCCGTCACCGGTGCCGCCAGTGTCCAGGGCCGCCACGGTGAGGCAGACACCGCTGACCGCGATGGAGTCGCCGTGCCGGACGTCTTTCGCGACGACCTCCCCGCGGATGCGGATCAGGGCGCCGCCGCCCCCCCGCTGCACGGCGGCGACCTCCCCGAGCTCTTCGACGATGCCGGTGAACATCAGCGTTCCTCTCCTGTGGCTGGCTCGTGGCCCGCCGGCTCGTCGTGAGCCGGAAAGCGGGCGACCAGCCGCAGATCCGGGCCCACCCGCGTCACCTCGTCAAGACGCAGCCGCAGGGCCGCGTCGATGCTGCACACCCCCGTACCGGCGAGGGCCGCCGGCCCGGCGCCCAGCATCGCGGGAGCGACGTACCCGACGACCCGGTCGACGAGCCGGGCGTGCAGGAAGGATCCGGCCAGGGTCGGCCCGCCCTCCACGAGCACCGACCGCACGTCGCGCCGGTACAGCTCCGCGAGCAACGCCACCAGGTCCAGCCCGCGCTTCGCCCTGGGCAGCCGCAGCACCGCCACATCGGCCAGGTGGGCGGTGTCGGCGCCCTCGGCGACGGCCACGAGCGTCGGGGCGGCGGCGTCGAGCACCCGGGCCGAAGGGCTGATCCGCGCCTCGGTGT
>JBOHCZ010000302.1:0-5062 GCA_050699195.1 Streptomycetales bacterium | reverse complement strand
GGCTAGCGCCGGGCGGTGCGGCCGGTGACCGCCCACGCGCCGCGCCCCGGCCTACTCCCCGTCACTCCTCCTCGTGACCCTCGTGCCCTTCGTAGCGGGGGTCGACGTGTTCGGGGTCGAGACCGAGCAGCTCAGCGACCTCCTCGACCACCACGTCGTGCACGAGGGCACCGAGCTCGCCGCGCTCGGCGGCGCGCGCCTCGAGCGGCCGTCGGTACACCACGATCCGGGCCGGCACCGCGCCCGCGGCGGGGCTCAGCCTGGCCAGCGGCACCCGCCCGTCCGACGAGGCGTCGCCATCGACGGGCGGAACTTCCTCGACGGCGAACTCAACGTTGACGAGATGGCTGGCCCAGCGCTTCTCGAGCCGCTCGACGGCGTCGAGCACCAGATCGTCGAAACGTTCGGCACGGGTTCGCGTGATCGGGACATTCGGGGGGGCAAGCGGGCCGCGGAGCCCCCGGCCACGGCGGTCGCGGCGACGCGGGCGGGTGCTCGCCTGCTCGGGCGCATGTCTCCGCACCCTTCCGAGACTAGTGCCCCGCCTGGCGACACGAACGATTTCGTTCACCGGTCACGGCCCCGCGGTTGATCGTGCGGTAACTTCCAGGCTCGTGAGCCCTGTTCGCCGCTGTTCGCGCACTGCGTGCAGCCGCCACGCCGTCGCCACGCTCACCTACGTCTACGCCGACTCCACCGCCGTGCTCGGCCCACTGGCGACCTACGCGGAGCCGCACTGCTACGACCTGTGCGCGCAGCATTCGGAGCGTCTCACGGCGCCGCTCGGGTGGGAGATCATCCGGTTGACCCCGGACCCGGAGGCCAGCGGGCCGAGCAGCGACGATCTCGAGGCGCTGGCGAACGCCGTCCGCGAGGCCGCACGGCCGGCGTCCCGGCCGGAGACCCGGCGTGAGCCCCGGGCCGAGCCCCGCCCTCCGCGGCCCGGGCCCGGTCACGACTCTGCCGAGCTTGGGCGGCGCGGCCACCTGCGGGTGCTGCGCTCGCCCGAACGCTGACACGCGCACGCTCGCCCAGGGCTTGGCGGTAGTGTCCTGACGAGTACGGTGCCGAGTCCACATCACCGACCCAGCGAGAGTGGGATGCGCGACCTTTCCCAGATCGTGAAGGCCTACGACATCCGCGGCCTCGTCCCCGACCAGTTCGACCCGGCGATCGCGCGCGACCTCGGCGCCGCCTTCGCGCTTTGCCTCGGCGCCGGCGCCGTGGCGGTCGGACGGGACATGAGGCCCTCGTCACCTGAGCTCGTCGCGGCCTTCGCCGAGGGCGCGACCAGCCAGGGTGCCGACGTGGTCGACATCGGGCTCTCCTCGACCGACGAGCTCTACTTCGCCAGCGGCTGGCTCGACATCCCCGGGGCGATGTTCACGGCGAGCCACAACCCCGCGCAGTACAACGGCATCAAGCTGTGCCGGGCCGGGGCGGCTCCGGTGGGTCAGGACAGCGGCCTCGCCGAGGTCCGGGCGCTCGCGGAGCGCGGCGTCGCCCCCCACGGCAGGCGCGGCACGGTCGAGCACCGTGACGTGCTGGCCGACTACGCCGCCAAGCTCAAGGCCCTCGTCGACCTGTCGGCGATCCGCCCGCTCAAGGTCGTCGTCGACGCCGGCAACGGCATGGGAGGGCACACCGTCCCCCACGTTCTCGACGGGCTGCCCCTGCATGTGGTGCCGCTCTACTTCGAGCTCGACGGGACGTTCCCCCACCACGAGGCCAACCCGATGGACCCGAGGAACCTCGTGGACCTGCAGGCGGCCGTCCGCGAGACCGGCGCGGACATCGGACTCGCCTTCGACGGCGACGCCGACCGCTGCTTCGTCGTCGATGAGCGCGCGGAGCCGGTCTCGCCGTCGGTGGTCACGGCGCTGGTCGCCGTGCGCGAGCTGGCGAAGGATCCCGGCGGGACGATCATCCACAACCTCATCGTCTCCCGGGCCGTCCCCGAGGTCGTGCGAGAGCACGGCGGGACGCCCATCCGGACCCGTGTCGGGCACTCGTTCATCAAGCACACGATGGCCGAGACCGGCGCGATCTTCGGGGGCGAGCACTCGGCGCACTACTACTTTCGGGACTTCTGGCGGGCCGACACCGGGATGCTCGCGGCCCTTCACGTACTGGCCGCGCTCGGCGGGCAGCACGAGCCGCTGTCCCGGCTGGTCGCGGAGTACTCGCGCTACGTCGCCTCGGGTGAGATCAACAGCGAGGTCGGCGATACCGACCGCTGTCTGGCCCGGGTCAGAGCGGCCTTCACGGGGAGGGAGGGCGTCACGGGGGACGAGATCGACGGCCTCACGATCGCCACGGACTCCTGGTGGTTCAACCTCCGTCCCTCCAACACCGAGCCGGTCGTGCGACTGAACGTCGAGGCGGACACGGCTGCGAGGATGGAGTCCGTACGCGACGACGTGCTCGCCCTGGTCAGAGCGTGAGCACCGCAGTGCCAACCACCATCTCGAACACCGTGCCATGGGAGCGTTCATGAAGCTCGATCCCGCGCTGCTGCAGATCCTGGTGTGTCCCAAGTGTCACGCGCCGCTCCGCGCGGACGACGCCGCCGAGGAGCTGGTGTGCACCTCAGAGGCCTGCAGGCTGGCCTACCCGGTGCGTGACGACATCCCCGTCCTGCTCGTGGACGAGGCGCGGAAGCGCCCCGCAGGGGCCTGATGGTCGCCGTCGACGACACGCTCCTCGACGATCCCGAGGGGCTCGCGGCGGCCGACAGCGACGACATGCTGCGTGCTGTCGCGTCCTCGGGCGCCCAGGTGCGCCGGGCCGCGACGGCGGCGCAGGAGACAGCGGTTCCCCGGCTGAGCCGTGAGGACCGGCCGCGCGCCCTCGTCGTGACGGGCATGGGGGGTTCGGCCATCGCCGGCGACGTGCTCGCCGCGGTCTGCGGCACCGGGTGCTCGGTCCTCGTGCACACCGTCCGGGGCTATTCGCTGCCCGGCTGGACGGGTCCTGTGGACCTCGTCGCCGCCGTCTCCTGCTCGGGGAGGACCGAGGAGACCCTGGCCGTCGCCGAGGAGGCCGCCCGGCGCGGCTGCCCGCTGCTCACCGTCGGCGCCGCCGGTTCGCCCCTGGCGCAGATCAGCGAGCAGGCGCGTGGCGTGCACGTGCCCGTCGAGGGTGGTGGGCGCCAGCCGCGGGCCAACATCTGGGCGCTCGCCGTCCCCCTCCTAGTGGCCGCCGACACGCTCGGGGTCGTCTCGGTGCCCCCGCCCGTGCTCGGGACGGCCGCCGACCTGCTGGACAGCGTCGCCGAACGCTGCCGGCCCGCGTGCGAGTCGTACGAGAACCCGGCCAAGGCCCTCGCGCTCGACCTGGCGGGGACCCTCCCGATGGTGTGGGGGAGCGGTGAGGTCGGGGCCGTGGCCGCGTACCGGTTCGCCTGCCAGCTCAACGAGAACGCGAAGTACCCGGCCGTCTTCGGTGACCTCCCGGAGGCTCACCACAATCAGGTCGTCACCATCGACGGGCCGCTCGCGGCTTCGCCGGCGGGTGGGGCCGAGGACTTCTTCCGGGACCGGGTCGATGAGCCGGTAGGGGCGGCGGGCCTGCGGCTCGTGCTGCTGCGCGACACCGTGGAGCATCCACGGGTCAGCCGGCGCCGGGAGGTGTCGCGTGAGCTGGCGGACGAGCGGGGGCTACCCGTGAGCGAGGTCGTCGCGGAGGGAACGCATCCGCTTGAGCGGCTCGCCAGTCTCGTGGGGACGACCGACTTCGCCAGCGTCTACCTGGCGCTGGCCCTCGGCGTCGACCCCACTCCCGTCGCACCGATCACCGACCTGAAGGAGCGGATCGCCGGATGAGTGCGGGTGGGGGCAAGAAGGCTATCTTCGCGGCGCTCGGGGCCAACCTCGGCATCGCGGTCATCAAGTACGTCGCTTTCGTGTTCAGCGGCTCGGCGTCGATGCTGGCCGAGTCGCTGCACTCCGTCGCCGACTCCGGCAACCAGGCGCTGCTGTTGCTCGGGGGGCGCAGGTCGCGTCGGCAGGCCTCGGCCGAGCACCCCTTCGGGTACGGCCGCGACCGCTACTTCTACGCGTTCGTGGTCTCGGTCGTGCTGTTCACCCTCGGCGGGCTGTTCGCGCTCTACGAGGGGTACGAGAAGATCCGCCACCCCCACGAGCTCGCGGACTGGTACTGGCCGGTCGGCGTGCTGCTCGTCGCGATCGTGATGGAGTCGTTCTCGCTGCGTACGGCGGTCGTCGAGTCCAACCATGTGCGGGGGTCGCAGTCGTGGGTGGAGTTCGTACGCCGTGCCAAGGCGCCCGAGCTCCCTGTCGTCCTGCTTGAGGACCTTGCCGCCCTGATCGGACTCGCGCTCGCGCTCGTGGGCGTGAGCCTCGCCGTGCTGACCGGGAACCCGGTCTGGGACGGGGTCGGCAGCATGTGCATCGGCGCGCTGCTGGTCGTCATCGCGGTGATCCTGGCCGCCGAGACCAAGAGCATGCTCATCGGCGAGGCGGCCACCCGCAGCGACATCTCCAAGATCGAGGCAGCGCTGCGGGCCGAGCCGGGGGTGCGCCGGATCATCCACATGCGGACCATGCATCTCGGCCCGGACGAGCTGCTCGTCGCGGCCAAGTTCGCGATCCGGCGCTGGGACTCCGCGGCCGACGTGGCGCACACGATCAACGCCGCCGAGGAGCTGATCAGGGAGGCCGTACCCATCGCCCGGGTCATCTACCTGGAGCCCGACTTCCAGGACATGGAACAGCCGGACGTGCCCGTCGAGACCGCAGGTCCGGTCACCCTCGGCGACTGATCGGCGGGCTAGGAGGTCGTGCGGATGGTCACGCGCTGCTCCGTGTCGCCCAGGCGGCGTCCCGCTCAGCGTAGCCACCCGCGCAGCTCTGTCCGCGCGGCCCGGCACCGGCCGGCCTGCGACCCATCCGTCCGTGTGTGGCCGGTGACGGCGGAGAGGTCGGGCGCCTGCCAGGCCGCCGCCGCGGCGCGCACCAGTCGCTGCGCGACCACCCAGGGCGGCTGGCTGGAGAAGTCGCCCGTGCGCAGGTAGCCGCCGACGGCCTGCAGGGCCGAGGCG
>JBOHCZ010000301.1:0-6144 GCA_050699195.1 Streptomycetales bacterium | reverse complement strand
GTTCCCGGGCGGCGGGCCCGGCCTCAGTACGTGGGCTTGTGGGGCTCGATCTGGTTGACCCACCCGACCACGCCGCCGCCGACGTGGACGGCGTCGGAGAAGCCGGCTCCCTTGAGCACGGCCAGGCACTCGGCCGAACGGCCGCCGGTCTTGCAGTGCAGCACCACGCGCTGGTCCGCCGGCAGCTTCGCGAGCGCCTCGCCGGACATGAACTCCCCCTTCGGGATGAGCCGCGCGCCGGGGATGCTGACGATCTCGTACTCGTGCGGCTCCCGGACGTCGACCAGGACGAACCCCTCGCCGCGGTCCATCATCTCCTTGAGCCGCACCGGCGTGATCGTCGACCCCTGCACGGCCTGCTGTGCCTCGTCGGACACCGCCCCGCAGAAGGCCTCGTAGTCGATCAGCTCGGTGACCGTGGGGTTCTTGCCGCAGATGGCGCACTCAGGGTCCCTGCGGACGTTGACCGTACGGTAGGTCATCTCGAGAGCGTCGTAGATCATCAGACGCCCGACGAGCGGGTCGCCGATGCCGGCGAGCACCTTGATCGCCTCGTTGACCTGGATCGAGCCGACGGAGGCGCACAGCACGCCGAGCACCCCGCCCTCTGCGCACGAGGGCACCATCCCGGGCGGCGGCGGCTCGGGGTAGAGGCACCGGTAGCAGGGCCCGTGCTCGGCCCAGAAGACACTGGCCTGGCCGTCGAAGCGGAAGATCGACCCCCAGACGTAGGGCTTGCCGAGCAGCACACACGCGTCGTTGACGAGGTACCTGGTCGCGAAGTTGTCGGTGCCGTCCACGATGAGGTCGTAGTCGCGGAGGATCTCCAGTGCGTTGGTCGAGTCCAGGCGCTCCTCGTGCACCCGGAAGTCAACGAGCGGGTTGATCTCCGCCACGGAGTCGCGCGCCGACTGGGCCTTGGGCCGGCCGATGTCGCTCTGACCGTGAATCACCTGGCGCTGCAGGTTCGACTCGTCGACGACGTCGAAGTCGATGACGCCGAGCGTGCCGACACCTGCGGCCGCGAGGTACAGCAACGCCGGGGATCCCAGGCCGCCCGCGCCGATGCAGAGCACCCTGGCGTTCTTCAGGCGCTTCTGCCCCGCCATCCCCACGTCGGGGATGATGAGGTGCCGAGAGTAGCGCCTGACCTCGTCGACGGTCAGGTCGGCAGCGGGTTCGACCAGCGGTGGCAGTGACACGAGCCCTCCGAACGTCGTGCGGGCTGAACTCCTCCGGCATAACCGTGCCAGCTGTGGGCCCATTCCCGGGTACCAGTTCCCGCCAGCAGCGAAATCGTGCGCTACAGGGCACGATCCTACGGTCGACGCGGCGGGAGCTACGGATACGGCCACGCGTTGGCGCGGCACCCCTCCAGGCTCTTGGTCTGCTGCACCATCACGGGAGCCAGCGCGCCGGGAGACGGGCAGTCCCGGTGGCCGTATCCCAGCGCGTGGCCGACCTCGTGGCTGACGACGTACTCCCGGTAACCCCCGATGTCGTCGCCCCACGTCTGGGCCCCCAGCCCCCACCGCCGGGCGTTGATGGCGATGCCTTCGGCCGCGTGGCAGGACAGGTCGCCGTGCGTGTAGAGCGGCCAGCAGATCTCGTCGGTGAGCTGCGGGCTCGCCAGGCCCACGCGGAAGGCCGCCCGGCCCCCCTGTACGCGTTCGAAGGCGAGGTCGCCGTCGTGCCCCCAACCTCGGGGATCGTTGAGGATCCGGTGGACGGCGGCGGCGAACTCCCAGGGCTCGAAGGGCAGGCCCTTCTCCACCTCGACGACGTAGCGCAGCACGCGTCCGGCCTTCCGCGGAGCCGCGTCGTGCCCTGGGACCACGGCGTAGTCGCCGCTTGCCGCATCGGGCACCTGGACGCGCGGTGGCTGCTGGTAGTCGTACTTGTCGGGATGGGTGACCGCGGGGAGGGTACGCCGTTCCGCCCCCCGCGCCGCGGGGTCGTCGCCTGGCTCCACCCGCCAGGACAGCCCCTCACCGCCCTGCGCGCTGATGGGTTGAAACGGTGTCACAAACGGCAGTACGGCGACGACACCCGCCACGAACGACATCGCGCCCGCCAGGTGTAGGGCCCGGCGAACACGGCGCCGCTGGCCGCTCACCGGGCCCGCCCCCGGGCGAGCGTCAGGGAGGTCGGGGCCAGCATGTGTCAGATCGTACGACCTTGCCACATCTCGTCCCGCGCACGTTCACCCGTGCAGGCGTGGCCCCGCTGCGAGGCGTGGAAATGGCGTAACCTCGGTGGCGGTCGCCCGAGACAGTGCCGGCGCGAGAACCCGCGAGAGCCTGGGTCGCGAGAACCCGTGCGCAGAACCGGTGACGACGAGGGGAGCGGCGATGTCCGAGATGGAGACCACCCAGACGGCCGACATGATCGAGAACAGCTCCTCCGACACCTCCGCCGTGGACGAGGAGTTCGGCATCGAAGCCCCCGAGGCGGACGCCATCGAGCAGCACCGCGTGGTCGAGCTCGACGAGGATGACTATCGCTGACAGCGGCTTGCAGGCTTTGCCGCACTTGCAGGACTTGTGGGAACCGGACAACTTCGTCACACGGTCTTCGTCCTCACGCGATCCTCGGCCCGCAGGGCTACTCGCCCGTAGGATGGCCTTCGAACGCGACAGAGCCGATCACTCGAGGAGCGCCGTGACCGCCACCGACGAAGCGCGTGCACGTGGCACCCGCCTGCCGCGGCTGGCTCGACGGATGCAGCTGCTCGGCGCGGCTCAGGAGGTGTTCGTCGCTCAGGGCTACCACGCCGCCGCGATGGACGACATCGCCGAGTGTGCCGGGGTCAGCAAGCCAGTGCTCTACCAGCACTTTCCGGGCAAGCTCGATCTCTACCTGGCCCTGCTCGACCAGCACGTCGGCGCCCTTCTCCAGGCGGTCCGCGAGGCGCTCGGGTCGACCAGCGACAACAAGCAGCGTGTGGCGGCGACGATCGCCGCGTACTTCGACTTCATCGAGGACGAGGGCGGGGCCTTCCGGCTCGTCTTCGAGTCCGACCTCACCAACGAGGACACCGTGCGCGAGCGCGTCGACCGGGTCACCGAGGAGTGCGCCCACGCCATCAGCGAGGTCATCTCGGAGGACGCCGGCCTTTCCCGGGAAGAGGCGATGCTGCTCGCCGTCGGCCTGACCGGGGCCGCCCAGACCACGGCAAGGTACCGGGTCACCACTGGCGGCTCGATGTCGCGTGACACCGCACTGCGCCTGGTCTCGACACTCGCGTGGCGTGGGATCCGGGGGTTTCCCCGCAAGGAGGACTCCCAGCAGCCGTGAGGCCCACCGTGAAGAAGGTCCGGTACGCGTCGCGCCCGGGACCGGGCCCCGGGTTCCACTAGCCTGAACGCTCGTACGGCGCGAGGGCCGCGTCCGTTGCCAAGAACCGGAGGTGCGGTGGAGGTCAAGATCGGCGTGCAGCACGCCCCGCGCGAGCTCGTACTCGAGAGCCGCCAGTCCCCCGACGACATCGAGCAGGCCGTCTCCAACGCGCTCAGCGGCAAGTCGCGACTCCTCACCCTTGTCGATGACCGTGGCCGGCGCGTTCTGGTTCCGGCGGACCGCCTCGCCTACGTCGAGATCAGCGAGACCGAGACCCGCAGGGTGGGCTTCGGCGCGATGTAGCCAGATCAGACACGAAGGCGGCGAGCATGGAGCTCATCAGCACGATCATCGGCCTCATCATCATCGGTCTGGTCGTCGGGGCGCTCGCGCGTCTCGTCATCCCGGGCCGGAACCCCATGTCGATGTGGCTCACGATCGGCATCGGCATCGTGGGCTCGCTGGTCGGGGGGCTGGTCACGCGCGCGGTGCTGAGCAGCGACAGCTGGGGCATCTCGCTCGTCGTCGGAGTGATCATTGCGGTCATCCTCGTACTGCTGCTGGGCAGGTCACGCGCCGAGAACTGACAACGCGCCAGGTCGCGGCGCGTCATGACGACAGGCCAAGGGCCGCCATCCGCCTGGTGTGCGCCTCGGTGAGCCGGGCGAGCATCCGCCCGATCTCGGCGAGATCGAACCCGGGCCGGTCGACACCGCCCACGAGCAGCGCGGAGAGCCCGTCATGCTCGGCGGCCACCCGCTGGGCCTGGCTCAGCGCCTCGCCGACCAGCCGCCGACCCCACAGGGCGAGCCGGCCGGCGATCTTGGGGTCGTCGTCGATCGCCTTGCGGACCCGGTCGACGGCGAAGGCCGCGTGCCCGGTGTCCTCCAGCACCTTCAGCACGAGGTGCCGGGTCGAATCGTCGAGGTACGCGGCGACCTCCCGGTAGAAGTCCATGGCCAGGCCGTCGCCGACGTAGGCCTTCACGAGCCCCTCGAGCCAGCCCGACGGCCTGGTGTGCTCGTGGAAGGCGACGAGTGGCTCCACGAAGGGGTGCATCGCTGCGACCGGCTCGACGCCAAGCTCGCCGATCCGGTCGCGCAGCAGCGTGAAGTGGTGGAACTCCGCCGCCGCCATCGCCGCCAGCTCGGCCTTGTCATCGAGCGCCGGCGCCAGGGAGGCGTCGGCGGCCAGCCGCTCGAACGCCGTGATCTCCGCATAGGCGAGCAGGCCCAGCAGGTCGACGACGGCTGCCCGGTAGGAGGGGTCGTCGTCCAGCGCCGATGTGGGCACTGCTGAACGGCTGGTGGCGCCGGAGCTCTCGGAGGTCATAGCCGCAGGGTAACCAGTCCGAGAGGGCCACAAGGTAGACTGGCGCACCGGAGCCGGTCACCGTGACCGGCTGTGCCACATCATGTGGCACCGACGGAGTCGCCGGCTGAGGCGCTCCCGCCCCCGGAAGACGACGAAGAGGGCAGTTCTGACTACGTTCCGCGAACTCGGGGTGCTCCCCGAGACCGTCGAGGCGCTCGAAGCCATCGGCATCAGCGAACCATTCCCCATCCAGTCCCAGGCCTTGCCCGTGGCCCTGCCGGGTCACGACGTCATCGGCCAGGCCAAGACGGGCACCGGCAAGACCCTGGCTTACGGCATTCCGCTGCTGCAGCGGATCACCGTCCCCGCCGACCTCGGACCCGAGGCCGGCGTCGATCACGGCAAGCGGGCCGACCCGCTCCCCCAGGCGCTCGTCGTCGTGCCGACGCGCGAGCTGTGCCTGCAGGTGTCGGTCGATCTCGAGAAGGCGGGCAAGGCGCGCGCCGTGCGCGTCATCGCCGTCTACGGCGGCCGCGCCTACGAGCCGCAGATCGCCGGCCTCACCGCGGGTGCCGACGTCATCGTCGGCACCCCTGGCCGGCTGCTCGACCTGGCGCGCCAGCGCCACCTGGACCTGTCCCGGGTCCGTGTGCTGGTGCTCGACGAAGCCGACGTGATGCTCGACCTCGGCTTCCTGCCGGACGTCGAGAAGATCATCGCGCTCGTGCCGTCGGCCCGCCAGACGATGCTCTTCTCCGCCACGATGCCGGGCCAGGTCGTCAGCCTGGCCCGCCGCTACATGCGCCGTCCCACCCACATCCGTGCGAGCGACCCGGACGACGCCGGGGCGACCGTGGCCGCGACAGAGCAGCACGCGTTCCGGGCACACGCCCTGGACAAGGTGGAGGTGCTGGCCCGCGTCCTGCAGGCCCGTGAGCGTGGTCTCACCATGACCTTCTGCCGCACCAAGCGGCTGGCCGCCAAGCTGGCCGAGACGCTGTCCGAGCGCGGCTTCGCCGTGGCCGCCGTGCACGGCGACCTTGCACAGGGCGCCCGTGAGCAGGCACTGCGTGCGTTCCGCAACGGCAAGGTCGACGTTCTCGTGGCCACGGACGTCGCTGCCCGCGGCATCGACGTCGAGGCCGTGACGCACGTCGTCAACTACGAGTGCCCCGACGACGAGAAGACCTACCTCCACCGCATCGGGCGTACCGGCCGGGCGGGTGCCTCGGGCGTGGCCGTGACGCTCGTGGACTGGGACGGCATGCACCGCTGGGGCCTCATCGCCAAGGCGCTCGGTCTCCCCCTCACCGAACCGGTCGAGACCTACTCGACGTCGGACCACCTCTACAAGGCGCTCGACATCCCCCGTGAGGCGACCGGGATGCTGCCGCGCGCGAATCGCCACCGCGCCGGCCTCGACGCCGAGGAGATCGAGGACGTCGGCGAGACCGGCGGCCGTCGCCGCCGGCGGCGGCCCGGGGCCGGGCC